>JACZRM010000060.1 GCA_022576105.1 Chloroflexota bacterium
AGGCTCACCCAGAACAGCATCAAGTCAGACACCCTGGTCACCCCGACGGTTTGCTCCAGAAACCGGCCGGCCAACGTAGCCACCAGCCCCACCAACACCAATTTGTGCCAGTCTGAGTAACTCTTCGATTTCCCAATAAGTTGATAAACGCCGACGCAGAAGACGGCCAGGAAAATGCCAAACGAGCCCAGCAATCCCAGCAGCCCTTGTTCTACGCCTTGGTTCAGGATGAAATTATGGGCGTGGTCAGGTTCGGCAGGCAGGTAACTAGCATCCAGAGGAACGCTTACCAATAGGTAGGTGTAACGAAACATGTCCGGACCGTATCCCACCAGAGGGCGCAGCCAGCGCAGGCTCAAATCGTCGAACTCGAACCATGGGTGGTCCCGCATCAGGACCAGCGAGCCTTTCCAAATATTGACCCGGTTGCCAATGTCTCCGCTGAGGACCGAGCCGGTCACTGAGGCGAATCGGTCCGTCACCTCAATGCTCAGGTCATTGGCGGGAGTGGTAGCGGGACTGCCTTCATTTGGCGCCGTTGCGTCGCTATTGGTAGAAATTCGGTCGGCCAATGGGAAAACCACAAATATCCCAAAGGCCATCGCAGCGGCTACCCCCACCGCCATGATTAGTGCGCTGATCAAGCGGGCGTTAATCGACCCGGACAACCTGTGGTGTCCCGACCAGGCCACCAATCTTTGGCTGATTGGGCCCAGCGGGAGGGAATGCCGAAAGGTTGTGGCAGCAGTGATGACGACGGCCGTTGCCAGCGGAATCCACAACCAGAGGCCGATGTTAGCGGTTACTCCGGATCCAGACCACTGGACGATTACCCCGGTTAACAGGGCCGACCAGCCCAGCAGTAGGCTGGCTCGTCCAAAACCCCGCCAGCCGACAAACAAAAGGGATAACAGCAAAAACCCGCACAAGGCCAGGAGTGTACCCAGCCAAGGGCCTCGGCTAAAAGTAAAGATCATCCCCAGAAATTGGACTGTCAGGATGGCTACCCACCCTGCCAACGCCAATAAATTAACCATCGGTGACCCTGAAGGACGGGTGGATTGCTGGGCAGCACTCAATCGCTGAAGCGAGACGCTGGCTAGCAGCAGTGAGATTGATATTGGTATCAGCATGGCGGCGCCGGCAAACACTGCGTTGCCCAGTGTGGAGGTTACTCTGGCCCCGCCCAGGCTTGGCGATTCTGCAATGCCAAAAAAGGAGACCTGGTAATGCTGCGCGACGGCAAAGGCTGCTACCATTACGCCCGTCACTACTATCGCGCTCAGCAGTCGCCATAATTGGGGGCGGGTCTTCAGATGGGCGGTGATGACACCAAACAGAAGCAGGTGGGCAACCATTGTGTAGGCATTGAGCCCATCCTGGCCCGGGATTTCCCCCCACAGGCTGACCTTCACCGATGCTGAAAAGACGGTGCTAACCAGGGTAGAGAGCAGAAAGAACCACACCGCCAGGATCAACCATCGAGTGGGTTGTTCCCGCAGCCAGACCAGCGGCTGGGACCAGCACGTGGAAAGCCTTGGCCTCGGGTCTTGTCTCTTGAACCAGCCCACTAAGGGGAAGCGGCCACCAAGGCCCCATTCGACGAGCCAGAGAACGGCCATCAATCCCACCAGAGTGCGCAAGATGGCAATCTTGGGTATTTCTACAAAGGCGATCACCGCCTCGGAGAAGACATAGTCTGGGTCTAAAAAGGCCACCGGCACCAGCACCACGGTGAGCAGCCATAGCGCTTCCATGGTCCGGTTGATCCAGGCCGAAACAGCGACCGTTGGGAGTCCAGTTGTGGCGGTGCTATTGGTAGTCAATATTCCTGCGTTTCAATGCGGTTTGAGTCATGGTATTCAACACCGATTTGGTATGGCCGCCCGCTGCGGCGGTGTCGATTGGCTGCATCTATTCTCCGCCGATACAGTATATCAAGCCGGTGCGTCAGGGCCATGCTGCGGTGATTCCTCCCGACGGCGTTTATTGGTTGCGCGTAAAAAACCAAGGGACAGACTTTAAAATCTGTCCCTTAAATCTAAATCTTATTTTCTCTGGACTCCCATCTAGCCCGCAGAGTTATCCATAACGACAGAAAGATGAGCCGGATATCGAACCACAGACTCTGGCGGTCGGCATAGATGGCGTCGTACTGGTATTTCTGCTCCCGGGGAACATCTCTGGGCGCAAATATCTGGGCAATGCCGGTCAATCCGGGGCGCAGCTTGGCGCGTTCCTCAAATCCGGGCACGGCTTCATCCGGCAAATCGGCGTCCTGTCCCTGGGTTTGGACTTCATCGATGGGCAGCGCTCTGGGGCCAACCCAACTCATGTCCCCTTTCAAGATGTTCAGAAGTTGGGGCATCTCATCCAGGCTGGTGGCCCGCAGGAAGCGGCCCACCCGGGTAATGCGAGGGTCGTTTTCCTGGGCCTGGATGTGCCCGAATTTCTCGACGGCATTGGGCACCATGGTCCTGAATTTGTAGACGTTTATGGTGCTCTTGTCTTTGCCCCAGCGTTCCTGAATGAACAGGATCGGGCCCCGGTCCTCCAGCTTGATGGCAACACTGAAGATCAACCACATTGGAGCGGAGATCGTCAACCCGGCCAGCACCACCAACAGGTCGAAGAGACGCTTCAACGGGTAGCCTCCGCCGGAACTACTTGCCGAATCGTCTGCCGCAACATCGGCTCCGGGCGACCCGTTGCGGCGGTTCCCGTTAACCCAGGAAGGCACTTCCGGGCCCGTGAAATGCTGGGGGTCCTCCATCATTTGGTACTCTAGCTGGCTTTGTCTCATCCTACTGGCAGCAGTCCCTCAAACTTACAACTTGACCACATTGGGTCGTGGGCCCAGGCTCCTGGTGGCGTTAACGGCGTCAATCACCAACTGATTGTTCTTTACCACCTCTGCCCAGTCAAAATAACTATGATTCACCAGGATGACGGCGGCGTCGAACTCTTGCCGTGCGGCCTGGTCCAAGCCCAGGCTATGGAATTGGCGGCCGGAAAGACAGATTTCCGGCACGTGCTGGTCGCTGTAGGTAATTTCGGCGCCCCGTTCCATCAGCAGTTCGGCAACTCGCAGGGCCGGAGAATTGCGGGTATCCTGAACGTTCTCCTTGAAGCTGACTCCCAGCAGCAACAAGCGGGCTTTTTTCAGGGGTTTCTCGTGGTCGCCCAGGATGTCCACGATACGGGAAACTGCATAGTAGGGCTGATTGTCGTTGATACGGGCCGCCAGCTCGATAAAGTTCACGTAGCAGTCGTATTCTTTGGCCTTCCACGATAGGTAGAAGGGGTCAACCGGGATGCAATGGCCCCCGACGCCAATGCCGGGATAAAAGGGCATAAATCCGAAGGGCTTGGACGAAGCCGCCCGGATCACTTCCCAAATGTCGATATCCATTCGGTGGCATACTCCGGCCAGCTCATTGACCAGAGCGATGTTTACGCTCCTGAACACGTTCTCCAGGAGCTTGGTCATCTCGGCGATTTTGGGGGAGTTGACCGGTATCACCTGTTCCACGAACTTGGAGAAAAACAGAGTCGTCAACTGGGTGCATTGCTGGGTGACTCCCCCCACCACCTTGGGGATGTTGCGAACTACAAATTCCTGGTTGCCGTAGTCGATGCGCTCTGGGGAGAAGGCCAGGAAAAAGTCCTGGCCCACTTGCCGGCCCGATTTCTGAAGTTGGGTCATGACCAGTTCTTCAGTGGTGCCGGGATAGGTGGTGCTCTGCAGGATGACCAGCTGCCGGTGGCCCAGGTTCTGGCTCAGGTTGTCCACCGCACTTTGCAGTGCGCCAAGTTCCGGCTCTTTGTGGGTGTTCACCGGAGTGGGCACACAGATGACCAGGATGTCGAGTCCTTTAACCACCCGATAATCAGAGGTGGCGCAGATGTATTTATCTTGGACCAGCGGGGCCAGCGTGCCGCTCTCGACGTCCTGTATATAGCTGTTTCCGGCGTTGATGCTGTCAACCCGCTCCTGATTCACGTCGATACCGGTCACGGTGAATCCCGCCTGCGCACAGGCGACCATCGTCGGCACCCCCACGTAGCCCAGCCCAATGACGCCGACTTTTGCGTTGCACCGGTCAATCTTCTGGGTCAATTCGGCGGCAGCGGACGAAACATTGTCACTGCCGGTGGAGATGGGGGTCGTCATTGTCGTTGCATAACCTCGGTAATGCCGATGGGAATTCGGTAGTATATCAGTTCAGTCCTCGTCATTCCGGCGTAAGCCGGGATCCATCCGAACCGTTCAGTCACGTCTGTATCTAGACACCGGCCTTCGCCGGTGTGACTGGTAGAATCTCATTGCTGGTATAGCAGACTGATACACCACCCGGAATTCTCATCGATTGGTCGAGTTTCCCGTTCGCGGTCACCGCGGATTGAAACACAGCAACCAGTTAGTTGGTCGAATTAAACCAGGCGATGTAATTGCGAACTCCTTCGTCAATGGACACTGACGGATGGAAGTCCAACTCTTTGCTGGCTTTTGCGATAGTCGCCACGCTGTCGCGTACTTCTCCAGAGCGCGGTGGGGCGTATTTGATCTCCACGTCTTTTTCCACGGCGTTGATTACGCTCTGGGCCAGTTGATTTACCGTGGTCGCCACGCCGGTGCCGATGTTAAACACCCCATTTGCTTCGTGCTGCATGGCCAGAAGGTTGGCGCGGACAATGTCCCTAACGTCAATAAAGTCCCGGGTCTGCTCTCCATCGCCATAAATGGTGAACGGCTGACCCTCCAGGACCTTTTCCGCAAATATGGGCAGCACGTTGCCATAGGGGTTGAAGTGTTGCAAAGCGCCGTAGACGTTGAAGTACCGAAGGCAGGCAATTCGCAGGCCGTATTCGGCGCCCAGAATCAAGCAATACCTTTCGGCGGCGTACTTGCTCAAACCATAGGGGGACATGGGTTCTTTGGGATGGGCTTCATCCACCGGAATATACTGGGTCTCGCCGAAAATGGCGCTGGACGAAGAGTATACAATTTGCTTCAGATTCTGTTGGTGGCAGGCCTGCAGCAAGTTGATGGTCCCGACCACGTTGGTTATCAAGTCGGTTTGAGGCCTTTCCATGGACAGCACATTGCCAACCTGAGCCGCCATGTGAAAGACCACGTCGGCTTGTTTGACCGCGGCCACCACGTCCTCGTAGACGCAGACATCGCCCTGGCAAATTGTTATATCAGGGCTGCTGGGCAGATTTTCCGGGCTGCTGTTGGAGAAATTATCCAATACCAACACCGAGTGGCCAAGCTTGAGAAGTTCAGGGACCAGATTCGAGCCGATGAATCCGGCCGCACCGGTAACCAGGGCACGCACTAAATTAATCCCTCACATATTGGTTGCTTGGGCCAAGACCGCATAGCTGAACCTGGCGCTGCCTAGCCTGGTTTGCCTAGCTTGGTTTAATCGTGGTCTGCTCACGGACCGCCGACGAGACGCCGGACGAGAAGGATGCCGATTGTTCAATGTTGGTCCAATTGTCTTTAAACCAGTTGACGGTATTGCGCAGTCCTTGCTCAAACTGCATCGTCGGCTGGTAGCCCAACACGTCCCGAGCCTTGTCCACCGACGCCAGCAGGCGGCCCTTGGTGTCCCACTTCCGGCGGTTGACGAAGTTGATACCGGCATCATTTTCCACCATCTGGTTGATCATGGTGGCCAGTTCCAGGATTTTGATCTCCCGTTCCGAGGCCAGGTTGATCGGTTCGCTGACGGCCTCTTGGTAGTATCCGGCCCGCAGCAGTCCATCTACCAGGTCGCCAACGTAGGTGAAGTCGCGGGTTTCCTCTCCGGTGCCGGTGATGGGCAGTGGATGACCCTGCATGGCCCAGTAGACGAAGTTGGGTATCACGTTCCGGTACTGGCCGGGCACTTCTCCGGGGCCGTAGGAGTTGAAGAAGCGGGTGTTGACGATGGGCAGCTCGTAGTGGTGGTTGAAGAAGTTGCAGTAAAGCTCGCCCAGCATCTTGGTGATCTGGTAAGGAGTGGTCAGGTGCATGGACATAAAGTCTTCCCGCAGGGGCATGGGAGCGGAGTTGCCGTAGATGGAACATCCGGACGATGCGTAGACCAGGCGCTCTATCTTGGCGATGGCGGCGTATTCCAGCAGACGCAATGTGCCCATGCCGTTGACTTCAAGGTCGCGCTCCGGGTAGTCCACCGAGTTTTGGTTGGCGAAGAAAGCCGCCAGATGGAACACATGAGTGGGCTTCTCATAGAAGACCCGCTTCAGGCAGGTCTCGTCGGTGATGCTGCCCTTGACGAAGAGTACGCTGGACTCGGAGGGTATATTCCACTCGTAGGAAGCCGACAGGTCATCCAGGACTATAACCAGGCCGGCGCCGGCTTTGGCCAACGCCCTGGTCAGGTTGGAGCCAATGGCCCCAGCGCCGCCGGTAACCAGTACCGTTTTCCCCTGGTAACTCTCCAGGTAATCAGACATTAACGTGAACTCCCGTTCTGAGAGAAGGTCTGGGCATAGACCTGCTTCATCCACTCAATGTACCGGCCAAGGCCCTCCTCCAATGATACCTGAGGATTGTGCTTCAGGTCTCTTCTGGCCTTGTTCATTTCTACGCGTTTGACCCGGGTGGTAAACGGCTCGCTTTCCTCGTAAGTTACCAGGTGATCATCTTTGTCCAGGAAGTTGAGAATCAGGTCTGATACGTGTTTGATGTCGGTAAACCATTCTTCCCTGGAGCCGACGTTGTAGACCTCTCCTGGAATGAAATTGTCGACGATGTTGGCCAGGGTGGCGGCAGTATCGCTTACATAATCGAAGATGCGCTGGTGACCCAGATACACGGTGTAGGGCAAGTTCATCAAAGCGCGGTACACAAAGATGGGGATAACGCCCCGGTAGGAGCTGTAGTACTCGTGGGGGCCGTAGCAGTTCAGCGGTCGCACCCGCACCGATTCGGTGCCGAACATAATCGCCGAATTCAATACCTGCAACTCGCCGGCCCACTTGCTGATGGCGTAGTCGTTCATCTGCTGAATGGGGACTCGCTCCATCAGGTCTTCGGAGATCGTCCCGTCGTAGTCGCCGTACACCTCGCAACTGCTGAAGAAAATGTGTTGAAACTTGTGCTTTTCTTGCAGCCGCAAGATGTTCTTGGTGCCAATGACATTGGTCTGCCAGACGTTTTCATAGTGGTCTTCACCGTTCCACCGGCCGTACTCGGCGGCCAGGTGATAGACAAAATCGAAGGAGTGGCGGTCAAAGATACGTTCCATCTGCCAGTAGCTGCCCACGTCGGCCCGAAAGTAGCTTTCGTCCTCGGCGTGCACAATATCGCAAATTACGACCTGATGGTCTCTGGACCGTAATTCATTAACCAGGTTGGTGCCGATGAATCCCCGGCCTCCGGTAACCAGAATGTTCGCCATTATTTCCCGCTCGCCATTTTAGTTTTCCCTCATTGCTATCAGGGCATCCAACATTTTGCCTGCGGCATCGCCGTCGCCCAGGGGATTGTCCCAGTCTCTGGGCCGGCCCAGCATCTCCTGTGCGATTGCCGATAGTTGCCGGGGCATTCTGCCGGCCAGAATATTGCCGCCGACTTCGATGGTCTCCGGCCTTTCAGTTTCATCCCTCAGTGTAATGCAAGGCACCCGCAGAATGCAGCATTCCTCCTGAACGCCGCCGGAGTCGGTGAAGACCAGCCGGGCATTTTGCTCCAAGATCAAGAATTCGTAGAAGCCTACCGGGTCAATCAGGCGAATACAACTGGCCGGGTTGATCTGGAGGTCGTCAATTCTGGCTTTAGTCCTGGGATGGACCGGAAATACAACCGGCAGCTGGTAAGAGGCCGACACCTGCTCCAGGCTGGCCAGGAGTTGTCGGAGCACCTCATCGTGGTCGGCGTTCTCCGCCCGGTGCAAAGTCGCCAGAAAATATTCCTGCGGCCGCACGGCAAACTCGGCCAGAGAAACAGCGCATTGGGCCTTTGGCAGATAGTGCAGTACAGCGTCGGTGATGGTGTTGCCGGTTACCTCAATTTTCTCGGGTCTTATCCCTTCTTTAATCAGGATGTCTCTGGCCCGGCTGGTGGGTGGGAACAGCACATCGGCCACCTGGTCGGCGATGATCCGGTTCCGCTCCTCCTGCATCACTGGATTGTAGCTCCTGAGTCCTGCCTCCACATGGACGAAGGGAATGCGCAGGTTGGTTGCCACCAACGCCGCCGCCAAGACCGAATTGGTGTCGCCTTCGCCCAGGACGTAATCCGGGGACTCCTTGGCTAAAATCCCCTCCATGCCGACCAGCATCTGGCCAATCTGCTGTGAAAAGCTGCCCGAGCCAACATTGAGAGTGAAATCGGGCGTTGGCAACTGCAATTGCTCAAAGAACACGCCATCCATGTTGTGGCTGTAGTGCTGGCCGGTGTGCAGCACGAAGAAGTCTAACCCTCGCTCCTGGCACTGTCGGATCAGCGGGCTCATCTTGATTATCTCGGGCCGGGTGCCGACGACTATGCCCAGCCTCAAATTTGGCCCTCTTTCAGCGCACCTTTATTTCTCCCCCGGGCGACTTG
>JACZRM010000339.1 GCA_022576105.1 Chloroflexota bacterium
TATTCCTTCAGGTTCTGCTGGACTCCGGTGCTGATGCAAGAATCGATCACGCTTCCTTCGTCGTCGATGCGCTCCTTCACTCCCCGCCAGGCCAGGTCCAGAGAATCTCGGTAAGAACTGTCCAACCACCCCCGGCGCAGACCTCGCGCCATGGCGTACCCGATCATACAGGTGGAGGTGAACTCGTGGTAGGAACCTGGGAAGTCCAGCATTTGACAGTACATGCCAGTGGGCTGCTGCGCTCCCCGCAACCCTGCCAGGTGGTTCAAGTGAATTCGCAAGATGTCAGACCGATTGGGATGGTCGTTGGGCAGGTAGGTCAAGGCTTCGGCAAATCCCAGCGCGGCGAAACCGTTGCCCCTGCTCCAAAAGTATGGGGCCGAGCGGGCGTGCCAAAATAACCCGTTATCCTGCTGGGTACCGGCGTCCAGCAAAAAGCCGGTCATAATGTCCAGGTACTTCTCCTTACCGGTCAACCGGTAGGCCCGACCCAGCATCGCGCCGCAGTAAAACATATCCTCAACGCGAAAATCCGGGTCGGCGGGAGCCGGCGCGGCACCAGGTTTTCCGGGTTGGTAACAGTCGGCGGCCCGTAGCAGCAGATCGATAGCCCGCTGATCGCCCGCATCCTTACCCAGGTCATAGGCCCAGACCACACCCGCCAGAGTTGACCCGTTGGGCTGTGATCCCAAGGGGTCTTTTGCTCCCGAAAGATGCTCTTCCAGCATCGCCGATATTTGGGGGACTACTTTATCGCTGTTTTCCTGTAAGCGGGCCAGGCGCAACCGCCCGCTGATGGCCACGCCCTGGGTGTACACCACGGTTTCCAACTGGTGGCCGTACTTGGAGTCCAAGATATTTGCCACCTCCAGGTTGGAACGGGAGCGCCGCCGAATCAACTCCAGGCGGGCCTCCGATGGCCGCCAGGACCAGACCTGCATGATCGCATCCCACAAGCGGCTCAATTCGACCGAAAGGTTATCGGGGTTGACCGTCAATCTCAGTCCGGGCAGGGGGCCAATACCGTCGGGGCGTCCAACGCCCAACGCTCCCAGAAGTGAACCGGAGTCCGCTATCTTGCTGGCGCCGATGTGTACGGGCAGCAAGCCCACGGCGTCATTACACTCCCAGCGGACCAAATCGCCGCAGCGCAGCTCTAGCAGCAGGTCCGGCGCTTGCAGACAGGTCCAACGCCAGATGTATCGGGACTCGGGAGCGTCTGCATCGAAATAAAAGTTGTCCTGGGGTGGGTACCCCTGAGACAGGTCCCTTGAACCGCCCTTCCCAGATGTAGTTCCATCCACATTGACGCAAGGGACTGCGCTCAAAGCTATCTTTGGCGACAAGCCGGCGCTGGCGGAGCTAAACAGTTCCAGGGCCTGTAGCGCGAGAGTTGTGTCAGGGGCATCGCCGGAGAGTCCCCCAACCAACAGCACCCTAACCCGGCTGGTTTTCGAAGCGTAGGCGTCGTGGTCCAGCAACACAGGTATACCCTGCACCGCCTGGGTTACGCCGCAGGCCGACACCGTCCAGAATTCTGAATTGCTCTGCGCCAGCTTTTCTAAAGCAGCAATGAGGCCGCCGGTTTGTTCTACCATACCCCATCCTCCTGCAGGCATATTGTACGTTACTCAGATACAAAAGGGTACGAATGCCTGGCCGCGGTGCACCTGGCCGGGAATGGTGGTCTGCCCTAGTTGCGCCTTGTGGTTGAGATTTGCCCAGATCGAGACGAAAGTTCGCGGCTCAATATCCACCACTGATTTCAGCAGCGGAAGCCTCTACGAATTCGGCAGCCGCGTATATATTCTCGGTTATCGTTACGACGCACACGTTTAATCTAGCGCCCATGCAGCCTCGGTTCCATCTGCTGAACAAGTACCCTTCCCTGGGCACCGCTTCCAACTTGACCTGCAGACCCGAGGGAAATCTATGAACCGTGACCGAGTCGGTCGCTGGTTCCGCCACAGATCCCGATGCAGCCTGGGATTGGCCTTTCGCCAGATCGGCGACAGAAAAGGAAAGGGGCGTAAGAATCACAGCTCCGCCGGTGGGTGGCTCGACAACAACGCGCAGGTCAAGGCATGGTCCGTGGCCATAGGTGAGATGAACCGCATGGCAAGCAAACCGGCCTTCGTCATGGCCACCGGCGACGTGGTGGACCCCCCCAGAG
>JACZRM010000340.1 GCA_022576105.1 Chloroflexota bacterium
GAAATCGAATACCAACCCTCCAACCAGCCAACCGGTGATAATCGCTGTCCCAGCGCTAAAGAAGGCATTGCTGCCCCACATAAGTCCGATGAAGGTCGCGTCCAGGCCACGCCCGGATGCTTCGTCGATGGCCGCCGCCTGGGTCAGGGAGTTCACGACAGAATGGAACAGGCCAAACACGGTTACCGCCGCTAACGTCAGTATGACGCTGCTACCGGCCCATACAAAAGCTATAGGCAGGATAACCGTTACGGCCATGACGAAGGTGATTACCGGCCTGCGCCCAATGCGGTCCGATAGCATTCCAAACAAGGGACCGGAGACGATGCCCGGAGCGGCCACCAGCGTGACGTGGACGGCAATTAAAATAAAGCCCATCCCCAGTTCCTCTCGCAGGTAGAAGGGTAGAAAAAATATGTATGACCGGTCGGCCATGCCCCGGACGGCAGATACTGTGAATATGGCCCACATTCCCCAGCCCTGGAAAGCCCCTCGCAGGCTAATCAACTGGGATTTAAATTTGGTGCGAAAATCTACTGGCTCGGCCCTGGGGCCTGCTACATTCCGCAAGACAAAAAATATCAGGATTGCCAGCAAAAGCAGCATGGGGGTTCCTCCCCCCATGATCCAACGCCAGCTTCCACTGAAGGAGAGCCAAACTAAGAGACCTCCAGCTATTAGTGGTCCGAGCATGTCCCCAACATTGCCGGTAGAGCGGTGCAGCGAGATAAACAGACCACGGCGTTCCGGAAACCGTTGGGACAGTAACGCCAGGGCGGGAGGGTGCCAGAGGGCGCTACCGGCTGAGGCGACGAGTAGGGCCGCCAGTATCAGACTGAATACCGGCGCGATGGAAACCAGAAAATAGCCCACTCCAATCATGGCCATGCTAATCGCCAGCACCTGGGCCTGGCGGTGCTGGAACATGTCGACGAAGAACCCGCTGGCCATGCTGGTCACACCGCTGGAAAGCTGGCGCACGGCGGACAGCAAACCCGCCTGTATTGGGTCTAACCCCAGGTTTTCATAAAGCGCAGTGACCAGGACCGGAAAACTATGCCCATACATGTGCTCCAGACCATGAGCGCCAATCAGGCTGGTAGCCATGACCGAGTTTTTGGTTCGGTTGGGCTGCTCAGCTGGAGCGACTGTTACGGTTTCTGCCACGCTGCGTCACCTGCCTTTCTTACGGCGGACGGCGAAAGTTCAACGGATTCAGGCCCAGGTCGCCACGCCTGCGCCAGTATACACCTACCGGTTATGGTGGAGTAGCCAAGCAAGTCCGACATGATATGGTCCGGCCAGGCTCGGCTACCGGCGAGACTCTATCGTGAGCCTATAATGTCAGCTAATAATCCCTTCGCAACGCCCTCGGCAAAGGGCGGAGCTTTCCCCGGCTTTTACGCGCGTTTTACTGGACCGAGCATTGAGTTAAGACTGGGGAAACCGGTAGAATCAGGCTATCTGGAAATGGCGCCCCGAGCCATTTGGAATGACACGGGCCGTTTGGAAATAATTGCTCAGGCCTTTTAATTGCGGACGTTAATACTGGGTGACATCCACTCCAATCTGGTAGCCCTCCAGGCCGTGCTGGCCGGCGCCGATGATCGGGGCGGGTTTGACCAAATCTGGTGCCTGGGCGATACCGTCGGCTATGGACCCGACCCCAGTGCCTGCCTCGAGTTGCTGCGCCGCTACCCTCTCTTGGCAGTGGCCGGTAACCACGACCAAGCCGCCACCGGGCAGCTGGGGGTAGAGGAATTCAATGGCCCAGCCGCCCAGGCCGCCCGATGGACTGCCCAGCAGCTAACCCCGGAGGACCGGGACTTCTTGATTGGGCTGCCCCTCACCACAACCTGCCAGAACTTCACCCTGGTTCACGGCAGTTTGCGGGAGCCCCTTTGGGAATACCTGTTGAACGAAGAATCGGCCCTGGCCACCTTCCAGCTGCTTTCCACCAGGTTTTGCCTGGTGAGCCACTCTCACATCCCTTTCATTTATCGGGAAAACCAGGGTGAACCAGCATTCCTAGATTTTACCGAAGACCAGGAGTTTGTTCTCAATCTTGTTCTCAACGAGGAACGCTGGATAATCAATCCCGGCAGCGTCGGGCAGCCGCGGGACCAGGATCCCCGGCCCAGCTACGCCATCTATGACACCGTCCAGGGCGTG
>JACZRM010000061.1 GCA_022576105.1 Chloroflexota bacterium
TGCGTTCCAACCCGGACATGATCCGACAACGCCAATTGGCCGTCGCCCACAACGGCGACTACGAAAAGTGCTTTGCCCATCCCTGTGCCGTCAAAATCGACCGCCAGAACCGCATTGCGGTGCTGGACCACAGCCGCGGCCGTATCCAGGTTTATACCAAGAGCCGCGAGGCGGTGCTGGTCTAACCGAAACAGCGGTCATTGGTTAGAAAAGATTAGCCGGTGGCGCATCTTGCGTTACCGGCTATATATTTTGCCCTTGATCGAAAGGGAATACGTTGTAGGGGCGCACGAACGTGCGCCCCTACAACAATATTGGCTGAATCCAAGACGACGATAGTCTAATGGTCTGGGCCTTCCGGCATGCCGGAATCAATCCAATCAGCGATCTCGTCTACTTCCGACCGGTCGATAAAAGGCCCGCGCAGGGGCATCTTGCCAAAGGTGCCACAGCCCCGAAAAAGCGACCGCACCAGGTGAGTCTCCCGCCCGGGCACCCCCGGTTCAATAGACCGATAACCATTCAACACCGATGCCTGCAAGTCCTGGGCGGTCTCCCAGTAAAACTCGTGGATTCCAGGGTAGGGTTCCCGCTCCCAGCGTGCCTTCCAGCGTTCCATAATGTTGTCCAGGATTTCCTTAACCCGGGGCCAGTAGACCGGGCTATGGTTAGAACCTTGACTCATTCAATACTCCCAAATCGGCAATGATAAAACCCTACGGCGGTATGGAATAATTCGTGCTGAGTCCTTCGCCAAGCCTGTCCTGAGCTTGTCGAAGTGGCTCAGGACAGGCCCTTCGGCAGCTCCGACTTTGTCGAGACTCGCGATGAAATCGGAGATCAGGACCGACCTGGCGAAGGCTGATGGGGATGCCTTAGGGTGGATGCTCAGATACTGACTCTTTCTTGAGTAATTCAATGGCGTGGGGCAGCACCGGCTTGACCACTGCCAGGGTCTCTTTGACCCCCTTGGGGCTGCCCGGCAGGGTGATTATCAACGTGTTGCCCCGAATGCCCGCCACGGAGCGGCTCAACATGGCCATAGCAGTGAACTTCAGGGTCTCCGCCCGCATGGCTTCGGCCAGGCCCGGCACTTCCTTGTCCAGGATAGATAGGCAGGCCTCCGGCGTAACGTCTCTTGGCCCCAACCCAGTGCCCCCGGTGCTCACCACCAGGTCAACATCCGGGGCGTCGGCCCATTGGGCCATGCGTTCGGCGATTACCGCCTTTTCATCGGAGACAATCTCGTACCGCACCACCTCATACTCCGGCGGGGCCAGCACTTCCTTGATGGCCTCGCTGCCGGTGTCTTCCCGTTCCCCTTGAGCGCCAGAGGTGCTGACGGTCAATATCGCCAAGCCGTACATTTTTGCAGTCTCCAGGATTGTTGTCCCCGGCGAACATGATACCATACCGCGGCAGGCCACATTGACAAGGTATACCCCTCCTTATATAGTCACCAGCGATGCGACTGGGCAGCGCCGAACTGAATCTGATCAGCGACGGCACCTTCCGAATGGACGGTGGGACTATGTATGGGGTGGTTCCCAAGGCCATCTGGGGCAAGTTGCACCCCGCCGACCGGAAGAACCGGGTGGACCTGGGCCTCAACTGCCTGCTAATCCGCACCGGCGGCAAGAACGTTCTGGTTGATACCGGTCTGGGCACCAAGTACGACCGGAAAGCGCAGAGCATCTTCCATATGCAAGCGGGCCAGTTGGTGTCCAATCTGGCGCGGGTTGGTCTTCAGCCGGAGGATATTAACCTGGTGGTTTTGACCCATCTCCACATCGACCATGTCGGCGGGTGCACCCAATACAATCATCAACGCCAGCCGGAGCCGGTCTTTTCCAAGGCGACCCACCTGGTGCAGCGGCAAGACTGGGTCGAAGCCACCCAGACCAATGAGCGGACTCGGGGCGCCTACTGTCCCGAGGACTTCCTGCCCCTGGAGGAATCCAAGCAACTGGAGCTGCTGGACGGCGACGCCGAGCTGCTGCCGGGGCTATGGGTACGTCGCATCGGCGGGCACACCGCCGGGCATCAGATGGTCTACATCGAATCAGATGGCGAGAAGGCCGCCTGTCTGGGCGACGTGCTGCCAACCGCCCACCAACTGCCGCTGAACTATATGACCGCCTACGACCTTTATCCGCTGGAAACCCTGGACGCCAAGCGGCACTGGCTGGCCCAGGCTGAAGCCGAAAACTGGCTGATAATTCTGGGTCACGGCATTGACCAGAAAGCTGGCAGGCTCACCCGCCGGGACGGACGCCTGAGCCTGACGCCGCTGGACATGGACCAGGAAAATTAGACCAGGGAATTTAGACCGGGAAATTTACTACCGGGTGGACCCATTTGACCACAACTTCTAATTGCGTTTTCTGTAGGATTGTCGCCGGCAGCGAACCGGCCCGGATTCGCTATCTCGACGAAGAGATAATTGCCTTCGTCAACCGCCTGACCTGGGTGCCGGTAATGCTGCTGGTCATGCCCAAGCAGCATCTGACCCAGATGCAAATGTGGAGCAATGGAATAATGGAACGCCTGGGCGCCACCGCCATAAACCTGGGGGCCATGTACTGCCCCAACGGATTCCGCATTCTTTCCAACTTCGGGCCCGACGGCCTGCAAAGCCAGAGCCACGGCCACCTGCACGTTATCGGCGGCGCCCCCCTGGGGGAATACGCGTGAGATAATGGAAAATATGAGAGACCAGTCTGGCAGGGAGGCCTCAGTGAAATCTTACATACTTTCGGTAGCAATTGAAGAAGATGCGTTTGAAGATGGCGCGAAGGCATTTCACGCTCATTGTACCGGCCTAAAGGGATGCCATTCTTGGGGTCATACCTTTCAGGAAGCCCTGACCAACATACAAGAAGCAGCTGCACTCTATATCGACGACCTACTGGAATCAGGCGAGGAAATCCCAACAGACCCGGAAAATGGAGTGACGATACTGGAAGCTCCTTCGGTGGTGGTCAACCTATAGTGCCTCCATCGCCTAGATGGGGGCTTGTACCGAAAGTCGAGTTTAGGTCTCACTTTTGGAATAATCTTAGGACGCCCTTCGACAGGCTCAGGGCGAACGGACAAACCCGTTCGTGGTGAGCCCGTCGAACCATGAGCGGGTGAAATTATTCGTGGGATTTGGAACACAAGGTACTCTAGAAGCAAAGACTTGAGAAGGCTCGGCATCCTCAGGTAATAAGACTCAGGAGTAATTAACTATGGCAGAGACCGTCCTCTACGAGAAGCGAGGCAACATCGTCGTAATGACGTTGAACCGCCCCGCCGCGCTGAATTCCATCAACCGCCAACTGCGGCAGGAGTTATCCGACGCCATCACCCAATTTGACGGCGAGGCAGACTCATACGTGGGCATCATCACCGGTGAGGGCCGGGCTTTCTGCGCCGGCCGCGATTTGAAGGAGCGGGCCGGCGACAACGCCGAGGGTAGACAGGCGCGGGCGCGGGACAGCATGTACCCGGACCGGCCCTACATGTGGCCGCAAACCTGGAAGCCCCTGATTGCCGCGATTAATGGTTATGCGCTGGCCGGTGGGTGGTCCATCGCTCAGATGTGCGACCTGCGCATCGCCGCCGAGGACGCCCAACTGGGTATCACCGAGACCAAGTGGAGCCTGCTGCCGCCCTTCGGCACCATTCTACCCAAGATGATTCCTCTATCGGCGGTGCTGGAGTTGTGCCTGACCGCCCAGCCCATCAGCGCCCAGCGGGCCTACGACATCGGCTTTGTGAACAAGGTGGTGCCGGCCGCTGACTTGATGTCTGAGGCGATGGCCATGGCGGAACAGATCGCCGCCAATGCCCCGCTGGCGGTGCAAGCCTTCAAGGAGTTGGCCTACCGGGGACTGAACATGTCCATCCAAGACCTATCCGCGCTGACCTACCACATGTACGACCAGATTCTTACCACTGAAGACTCCAAGGAAGGCCCTCGCGCTTTTGCCGAGAAGCGCAAACCCAACTGGCAGGGCCGGTAAATTACAGCTAAGTTCGTCTCCCTCTAATTCTCCCCCTTGCCAAGAGGGAGCCTTGTTCCAAAAGTCGGGATTAGGGCTCACTTTTGGAACGATCTTGGGACGCCCTTCGAGAACCTCAGGGCGAACGGACAAACCCGTTCGTGGTGAGCCACTTCGACAGGCTCAGAGCCTGTCCTGAGTTTATCGAAGGGACAGGCCTGTCGAACCATGAGGGGTGGAATTATTGGTCGGTTTTTGGAACACAAGGTACTTTTGGAGCAAAGCCCCAAGAGGGAGAACCGGGCCTGAGCCAGGCCGGCAGGGAGCGATGTGACCTATCGCGACCACGCTGGTCGTAGATTTCAATACGCCCCGACCAGTGGGGGCCACTCAATCAACTTTTACCCCATCAACCCCGCGCACGATATGCTATAGTGAGCGTCACTATCGACGGCGCGCTCCCAATCACACTGTGAGGAGGCAACCGCATGACCACTCAAGTACAACCGCAAGACAAAACCGTATCCGCCAACGGAATCAACCTCCACTACCTGGACTGGGGCAACGCCGACGCTCCGACGGTATTACTGGCGCACGGCTTACGGGGACACGCTCACTCCTGGGACGACGTGTCGGCGGCGCTGTGTCACGACTACCATGTGCTGGCCTTGGACCAGCGCGGGCGGGGTGACAGCGACTGGGCGCCCGACGGCGACTATTCCGGGGCCGCCTACGTTGCCGACCTGGTAGGGTTCTGCCAAGCCCTCAAGCTGGACTCCTTTATCCTGGTGGGACACTCAATGGGCGGACGCAACAGCATAGCCTTTGCCAGCAAGCATTCGGACCAATTGAAAAAGCTAATCATCGTGGACATCGGCCCCACGGTGGACCCAGCCGGAGGTGCGCGTATCACCACTGAGATGCAGCAAGTACCGGAGGAATTCGACTCCTTGGACGCGGTGTTCGAGTACATGAACCAGCAGAACCGCTTCGCCTCCGACCGGGTGGTGCGCCGCCGCCTGCAGTACGCCACCAGGGAACTGCCCAACGGCAAGATCGGTTGGCGCTACGACCTGGCTATCCGTGAGCAGAGGCGCAACGGCACCGCTCCTCCCGCCGAGGACCTGTGGCCAATGCTGCCCAACATTAGCTGCCCCACCCTGATTGTGCGGGGAAAGCAGACCGACCTGCTGCCAGCCGAAGTCGCCCAGCAGATGGTGGCGACCCTACCCGATGCCAGCTTGGTGGAGATTGACCAGGCCGGTCACATGGTCTTTGAGGACAACCCGGAAGACTTTATTGCGGCGGTCAAGGGCTGGCTTGGCTGACCTATCTTGACGGTGGGGCTTGATCATGGCCTCAGCCGAACAGCCAGATAGGGCCAGCTCCGGTCAGCCTCGCCCTCCGCCAGCGCCTATGCTATCATGCCCTGAACGCCCATCCGGGGTGACTTTCTGCTGAGACAGAGTGAGCCAGTATGAAAACTTCATTCTTTCACCTGATGCCCTACCAGGACCTGCCGGCCGATTTTGAGGAACGCTACCACAGTGCGTGGGTTGACGCTCCCAACGAACTGTTTGACCCAGTGCGGTGCCAGCAATACTACGACGACTATCTGGAAGAGTTGCAGTTTGCCGATACCATGGGCTTTGACGGTGTTTGCGTCAACGAGCACCACAACAACGCCTATGGGCTGATGCCTTCTCCCAATCTCGTTGCGTCAATCCTGGCCCGCACCACCTCCCACGGCGCATTGATCGTCCTGGGCAACAGTCTGGCCCTGTACCAGCCGCCGCTGAGAGTCGCCGAAGAGATGGCGATGCTGGACATCATGAGCGGCGGGCGGCTGGTGGCCGGATTCCCGGTGGGGACCTCAATGGACACCACCCTGTCCTACGGCCAGGTGCCCATCACCCTGCGAGAAAAACATGCCGAGGCCCACGACCTGATCATGCGGGCCTGGGCGGAACGGGAACCTTTCATCTTCAACGGCAAGTTCAACCAGCTTCGCTACGTCAACATCTGGCCCCGTCCGTTGCAGCAACCCCACCCGCCGGTGTGGGTGCCGGGCAGCGGCAGCCTGGAGACCTGGGACTGGGTGCTGGACCGCAACTACGTGTACTGCTACCTGAGCTACTACGGATACCTGCGGGGTTTGCGGGTGGTGCAGGGGTTCTGGGAGCGAGTGGCCCAGCGGGGCATCGATGACAACCCCCACCGGTTGGGCTTTTTGCAGTTGGTCTGCGTCTCTGAAACCGACGCCTCCGCCGAGGCGGAATACTCTGAGCACGTCAAGTATTTCTATCGGAAGATGCTCCATATACACCCGCCCTTCGCCGAGACTCCGGGTTACCGGTCCATCGAATCCATTCGAGCGTCGATTCGCCCGCAGATTGGCGAGGAGGCCCAAAAAGCGGCCCATGAACTGGAATGGAAAGACTTTGTGGAGCAGGGTCATGTCATCGCCGGTAGTCCAGCAACTGTGCGGGACCGGTTGGTGGAAGCGGCCAAGATGCTGCGAGTCGGCCACTTGATGTGTCTACTGCACATCGGCAGCATGCCCAAGGAGCTAACCCTGAAAAACACCGAACTGTTCGCCAAAGAGGTAATGCCGGCATTGCGAGACCTCTGGAGCGAATACGATGACCCATGGTGGCCTCAGCGATTGCAGGCTTCCTCGCCGGCCCCGGTTGGAGATTAAGAGTCTCTAACAAAATGACTAACTGCGCCTCCAAAGGCTATCGGTGGTGAGCTATCTAAAATCCCCCATTCCCCCTTTGCCAAGGGGGCTATCGACCCTCCCCCTCTCGTAAAGGGGGGACTGAGGGGGATTCCCCCGCCCCTCAGAGCAACTTGCATTTCATTTTGTTAGGTTTTCTATTGAGGTGGAGTAAATGTCTGAGAAACTGCAACAGGCCGACCGATTTCCGTCCTTGACCCTGAATTTAATTGATGGCAGCAGCGTCCGTCTTCCCGACGAAATGCCGGGCCGTTACGCCATTCTGTTGTTTTATCGTGGCCACTGGTGACCATACTGTGTGCGGCAGTTGGCCGCCTACCAAGCCAAAAAGGCTGAATTTGACGCGCTGGAAGCAACCATCTACGCCGCCAGCGTGGATACCTTGGAACAGACCAAGGAAGTGGCCGGGCAGGGGTTGAGCTTCCCCATCGCCTACGGAGTTACCATTGAGGAAGGGAAAGGGTTTGGGGCCTGGATAGCTGAGGACAACCACGGCATCTACCTTCAGCCCACCGAATTCTTGCTGGGTCGCGGCGGCGTAGTGCTGGGAGCGATGTACGCCTCCGGCCCGGTGGGCCGCATGGGCGCCGACGAGGCCTTGACCTCTATCACCAACCGGGAACGGCGACGACGGGACCAGGCCGATAGCCGGTGAGGGGATGTACCGCCATTAATGCGGGGCCGCCCTTCCAGAAGGAGTAACAACCGATGTCTCTACGACGATTCGTTTTAGGGCTGGTACTGCTGCTGGTTGCTGCAACTGGGTTAGCGTCGGCCTTAGGCTGCACCACCGGAGGTGTGACACCATCCGCAAATTCGTCGGACCTGCCAAGCGGCACCAGCGTGTTCCTAGACAATGCCTTTGCGGTCCAATTCAATGGAGATGCCACCGCCCAAGTCATGTTGGACGTCAGCCTGGTCAACCCTGGGTTTAGCCGCGTCATGACGGTTCAAAATGCCAGTGGCATCATTGCCTACCTCAGCGACATTGGCTCGGGGTCTGGGGTCTTTTTAGACACTGTGTTTGGAGTGTTTGACGACATTGACAACAGCAAGCTGATGCAACTCAACTGCAGCTTTATTGGGGGCAGCACCTTGCAAACCATGACCGTGCAAAATGCCAATGGCACCATTGCCTACCTGACCGACATTCCTCAAACCATTGAAGTGTTTCTGAATGGCAGCCGATTCTTTCCAGACATTAGCAATGAAGGCGTCAGTACCTTGGCCGAATTGGGAGCCTTGGAGCTGATTGAAATATCTCTATGTGGAGGTGGAGGAGGAGCCGGGGCCGAAACGGACGACGGTTCTGGTTCTGGTGGAGGCTCAGGGAGTGGCCACGAAAACTTTGCCATCCATGACCCCACCACAAAATTCACCAGCTTCAATTGCAGCCTTGTCTGCTTCCACCTTCTCTGCCGCAGTTTTCTCTACCAGTACCTTCTCTGCCTCCTCTTTTTCTGCTTCCACCTTCTCTGCCGCCGCTTTCTCTTCATCAGTAGCACCCTCTTTAGCGCCAGCTTCAATCAATGCTGCTGCTTTTTCTGCTTCTACTGCTTTTTCTGCTTCTACTGCTTTTTCTTCATCGGTGGAGGGTGGAGAAGACACATGGCCTCCTTCCCCCTCCGAACCCTCGGCCTCGGAGGCAGCTTGTGAAGACCCGGCTTGACCATCGCCTTCGCCTTCTATGGCTGCCTTATTTTCATTAGGATCGGTTCTATGGTGCTGAATACCACCCTCAAATTCCTCTATCACTTGTTCCTGACTTGCAGAAGAACCATCTTCTGCG
>JACZRM010000062.1 GCA_022576105.1 Chloroflexota bacterium
ATATTACTTAGGGCCGATTCAACAGCTCCATTACTAGCAGGCTGCTGAAAAACCCCGATTTTGCGAAAAATAATTGGTCTTCCAGGTACGAAAATTGGGATGATTTCGGGCTGTTTACCCCTTTTTTAGCAGCCTACTAGTTAAGATGGATATAATGAAGAAAACGTTCCCGGAACGTCAGACCCAGAAACATTGGCGTCAGATGCTCTGGCGTAGCCAGGCCTTGACCTTGGTAAGAAACACCCACACGGGATAGCGGTTAGTGTCGAAGGTGCCTGCGAATCAGCGGTTCTCCAGATCGTCCGGCATGTTATCCAAAATGTCCCGCAGGGTCCGATCCAACTCTGGGGCCAGGCCCGTGGTCTCTTCATAGGGAACGTAGCTATAATCCGACCGCACCTGGTCAATTAACTTTTTGGCGTCCCGGTTGGCGCCGCCGATACGTTCCAGCGTCTCTTGCAAACGCCGAGATTCGGCGTCTCCCAGAGATTGCAGCTCCAACAGGTTTATATCCAGATGAAACATGGCTCGCAAGCGGCGCATTATGTCGTAGAAAGACCGGTGATCCGTGGAAATTCCCACCTGCTGCTGGCTCTCATTGGTGAAGGGGAACATGGGAGCCATGGCCCCCAGCCGGAACATCTCAACGTCTGGGTGGTCGTAGTGGGCCATTGAAACCAGCGCCATGCCAATGGTGGGGCCTTGCCGGGTTGAGCTGCCATAGCTGGAAAACTGCAACCCATATTGCTCAAGCCATTCCTTCATCGCCGGTTTGCTGTAAACACAGCCTATCCGTCGTTCCAAGTCCGGTGGCGCCGGTCCGTTGTACCCTTCCACCGCTACCGACTGCTCAATGCCTAATTCACGCACCACCTGGAAAAAAGCTTCTCCGTACAGGTCCATTCGGTACCAGGGTTCCTCACCTCGAAACAGGATCAGCCCGTTTCCGGCATCGTAGAAGTCGTTGGACCGGGACATCGGGCGGCTGGGCAAACCGTCCTGGAAAGCCGCTCTAGGCCGGAAGGCGTCGTGCGTTCCCGCCATCTGAAAGGGATAGCACAACTTGGAAATCTCCGGCGACATTTCGCCAATTTTCTTCGCCCGCAACGAATCAATCAGGTAACGGGACAACCCGCTGGATATGTCTCCTCCATCGGACCACTGCCGCCGCCAACCGGCAATCAGGTACTTGGCGGCGGGTTTTTCGTTAAGAATTATCAATTGGTCGGCCATCTGGTCGGCCTCCTCTCACGCTCGGTTTTATGGTTTGAGGTCAAGGGCTTCTTAATGAAACAACTTCCAGTAATTTGTCAATAGGTCGTCATCATGCTGATAGGCCTCTTGATCCCAGGTCATGTTAGGCCATGGGGGGTTATTCAGACTGAGAATGCTTCCGCTCAATCGAATCGCACTTGAGTAGCTCGTATTGAATATGTATATAAACGCCCCGTTGGCGACTGTGCAAGAACCAGAGTATCTATACACCCCTGATTTACCGCAGCCAACGTAAACATTTCCGCCTTCTCCTGAAACGCTTTTGGGGTCTGCGCCAGGAGGCAGGACAAAAATGTTGAAGCCGTTGTTGGGGTCATCAGTTTCAAAAGTATACGAATATTTCCCGAAGCCGCAAATCGGGAAAGTATAATACCAACCTCCGGCGATGACCTCTGATATTTCGCTGTCTACTTCATATTTGTTGGCGGTCTGGAAATACATCACGTTGTCCGGATCGCTGCTATGACCGTAACCCATGGAGTGGCCTAGCTCGTGCCAAAGTACTTTCGTAACCGTGTTTGAGTCAAATGGTCTCCATTCCCCTGAGCAATTGTTGGACCCAAGGCCTACTTTTATGTGGGCTTTGAAGATCGATTCCCCGAGGATATGCTGGCCGTAATCCCGGATCCAGGAGATAGTCAAATCAGCATCATTGGCAGTATTAACGCGCTTCACCGAAGCTCCATAAAAACCCCATGACGAAAAAGAGGTGGCGACATCCTCCACCGCGGTAGCGACGCGAGACCCGGCATATGAAGGCAACGGTTCAATAAAATATTTAAGCTCTCCGCTGACGATTCCCCTAATCATTGGGTCAGTCCGCGCGAGTACTAGAACCTTCGCCTTTTCCTCTTGCTCCTTTGCCAGTCTCTGGCGTTCGGCTTCTTGTTCCGCCTTTTTCCTAGCTGCTTCTTCGCCAGCGCGCAGCAGAGCTTCCTGGTTCGCCCTCATTTCTGCGGCTTTCTTAGCTACCTCTTCTATTGCTCTCAAGTGAGCTTCATCAAGAGCCTTCTCTTCTGCGTCCAGCCTGGCCAGCTCTTCAATGGCTCTCAATTCGGCTTCTTCACTAGCCCTGTCTTCCGCCACAAGTCTAGCTAGTTCCTCTGTCACGGCAGTCTCTTCCGCTATTTTTCTGGCTGTTCGTTCTGCTTCCAACTGTAGTTCAAGAATGCTTCGTTTTGACTTTTCAATGATTAGTTCTGCTTCGTGGGTGTAGAAAGAATGGTCGGGGATTCGTGCTAATAGCTCAATAACCTTCTCCCATTCTTTTTCGTCCTTCTGCTCAAGAGCCTGCTGATAAATTCTTTGGTGTTGCACCCTAGCTTCAAATTCGTCTAGCTTCTCCCTTATTTCCGCGTCTTTGACTCCCAGAATTTGAACCAGCCAATGATCCTGAGTTGAGTGTAAAAGTTTTACAGCTTGAGCATGATGCTCTTCACCGGATAATTTGGTCGACTGGGCTATGGTGTCCGTCAAGTCGCTGTAGTCTGTAAACGCGAAAGCTGACCCAACACTGCCGATAATTACCAACACAGCAGCGGCGATTACGGTCACCAGACGCGTACGAATAGAACCTCTTTGATTCAATGCGTTTTTCATTACGGGTTATTCGATTATTTAGCTTTAATTCAGCGTTCCGAACAGTTTATCTTGATAATCCCAGGTTGACTCCTCACGCATTGTATCAAACTCAGTATCCAGGCGGCTTATTGCTTAACAGCCGGGGCCGGCGTCGGTTCTCCCAAAAATAGGAACAGTCCAGAGCCCAAAAAGCAGACTGCCGCGACTACGCCAAACGGCAGCAGATAACTGCCCTGCAAGTCGAACATGATTCCGGCAAACAGAGGCGCTGCCATCGACAGCACGTTCATGGGAACCATCGATATCCCGGTAATACTGGCAAAGGCGCGGCGGCCGAAGTAAACGCCCCGAATTGACGTGGTCAGCGGGTTTCGTGCGCCAAATCCTATGCCCATGATCACCGCAAACAACAAGGCAGTCTCTACTGAATTGGCCAGCAACAGTACCACCACGGCTACCGACTGCAAAGCAGAAAAACCGGCAATGGAGATTCGAATCGGGATCCGGTCTCCGATGAACCCGCCCACCATCGTAAACACCGCCGCGGCTCCGGTCATGGTGGCCACAACCCAACCAACGGTCTGCAACGACATTCCCCGATCGGTGAGCATGGGGCCCAGATGCACCATCAACGTAATTATAACTATCGACGAGCAGGCATGCCCCCAGGTAATCAGCCAAAAGGCTGAGGTGCGAATGGCCTGCTGCCAGGTGTAACCAGATTCCTCAACCACCGCATTTGCTTCGGTAGGGGTCGAAACCGCGGCCAGGCGGGCGCGTCCATCGGGCAATTCGCCGTAGTCCTCCGGCCGGTTGCGAATAAATCGCGACAGAGGGAACGCGATCAACATCGTCGCAATTCCGATGAACATTGCGGTAGCCCGCCAGCCCGGCCGTCCAATCACGTCCGGGTCGATTGACCAGGCCAGCAGCGGCACCAGCAGGACACCGCCGAGGGAAAACCCTTCCATGGCGATTGCCATCGCGATGGAGCGGCGGCGCAGGAACCAGCTATTCAACGCGGTCATCATGGGCATCCAGGTTCCCAAGCCAGCGCCGCTGCTCATCACCACAAATGCCAGATAGAACTGCCACAGGTTTTGAATCCTGCTCAATAACACAAACCCCAGGCCCAGGATTATCAGCCCGATCAGGACCATGCGTCGGGGGCCTAGTTTGTCGATTAAGAACCCACTGATCGGCCCCATTATTGAGCCTTCCACCCGGGTCAGCGAAAAGGCCAGCGACAATTGAGTCCGGTTCCAACCGAAGGTCTGTTCCAAAACCACAAACCAGGCGGTCATACCCTGGAACAGGGGTACCGTGCCAATCACCATCACCAGAGCGGCCAGCCCGGCCAACCACCAACCATAGAAGGTGGTCCTGGCCCGCCGGAAGGGATTGACCCGGCTCAAGATTTCAATCAAGCTTGCTCACCTGTACCCAATACACGAGAGCGCGTATTGTCTGATCTCTTCTGGAGACCGAAACACGGCGTTTAGCTTAACACCATCCAGATGAGCATCGACCTAGATTGGCCGGCAGCGGAAAGTCATTCTTTAGCAGGCTCAAACAAGATAGCCGGGCTGCCTCCCTGAGCCCTTCGGCCCAGCCTGTCCCTTCGATGAACTCAGGGCAGGCTCTGAGCTTGTCGAAGTGGCTCAGGATAAACTCCGAGAAGGGTCTAAACACCTTGGTATCAGAGCCTTTCTAGCCATATGTCCTGCCCAATAATCTTAACTCCATTCGTTATGCTATGACTGTGCTGTTCTCGCAAAAGATTTTGTGCCGCAGGACTTTAGATTCTTCGTCGTCCCGATTCCATCAGGACTCCTCAGAAAGACACGAATATTCATCATGTTAGGGCCCTTTAGAAGACTCAGGTGACCATGACCCAAATGTCATCCTGAGGCAAAACCGGTTGAAGTTGGGATTAAACCGATAGTGAGTTAGAATAATTCCCACTGACCAGCCGAAGAAATTGCAGTAGCTGAAAGCGAGGCGTTCATGCCAGTGCCAGAGCGATACAATACCGGATACAACGTTGGCGTCGGCGGGGCGGTGGTGCACGAGGAACGTCTGCTCCTGGTGCGCCGGGCCTCTCGCCGGGGCCGGGGCAATTGGCAGGTTCCCGGCGGGTTTATCGAGCCCGACGAGACAATTGAACAGGCGGTAATTCGGGAGGTGCTGGAGGAATCCGGCGTCAATACCGAAGTCCGGGGCGTGCTGGGAATCCGCAATCGCTACGACCCGGACGTTGATAACAGCCTGTACGTGGTGATGCTGCTCAGCCCCCTGGACCTCAACCCCCAACCCGACAACCACGAGGTTGACCGGGCCGGGTTTTTCAGCCTGGAAGAAATTTGCGCGCTGGAGCAGGTGCCGGCCATCAACCTGGAGATAGCCCAGCGAGCACTTTCCGCAGACCACCGGCTGCTGCAACCCAAGACCCTCACCCACAGTTCCGGCGCTACCTATACCCTGTTCGTGGGTTAATTCCGCTTGTGTTAATTACTAACGGGCCGGGTTACCGGGGAAACGCCTCCCGCACGCCGCCGTCCACCGGTATCATTGCGCCGGTGGTCCTGGACGACCGCTCCGAAGCCAAAAACAGCACCATTTGGGCCACATCTTCACCGCGCACCTGCGTCTTGAGCAGTGTCCGCTGTTGGTAGAAGTTTTCCAGTTCATCAAGGCTCACTCCGTGGGCCGTGGCCCGTTCCTGGCGCAACTCCTCCGACCAGAGGCGGGAACCCTGGAAAATGGCGTCCGGGTTGACCACGTTGACTCGAATTCCGAACTGGCCGTTTTCCAACGCCAGCACCCGGGCCAACTGCACCTCGGCAGCCTTGGACACGCTGTAGGCTCCGAAGTCAGCGCCGGGAGCCGGTACATTCTTGGTGCCGATGAACACCAGGCTGCCGCCGGTGCCTTGCTCCTTCATCAGCCTTACTGTTTCCGCCGCCACCAGGAAATGGCCGGTGGTGTTGATGTCCAGGGCCCTCTGCCATTCGGCCAAGGTTAGCGTGTCGATAGCGCCCACTGGCGCAATCCCGGCATTGGACACCAGTATATCCAGGCCGCCGTAGGCCAGCCGCAATTCCTGGAACGCCCGCTTCACCTCCCTTTCGTCGGCTACGTTCATGAGCAGAGACACGCCGCGTCCAGGCCCGTAGGACTGATTAATCTCTTCGGCCACCGCCATGCCGCCCTCAGCGTCGATGTCGGTTACTACGACATGGGCGCCCTCGGCGGCCAGCCCAAGGGCAATGGCTTTGCCAATACCGCTGGCGGCTCCGGTGATCAGGGCCACCTTTCTGGCCAGTTCCTTTTCCGGCGGGGCCAGGGTCAACTTGTAAAGCTCCAGGGGCCAGTATTCAGCATCGTAGGCATCCTGAGCGGTCAATGAGGTGAACTGGCTGTTGGCCTGGGCCGAGCCGATGACGCTGATGGTATGGTGGTAAATATCGCCGGTAATCTCGGCGGCCCGGGCGTCCTTGCCGGTGGTCCACATGCCGATCCCGGGCAGTAAAATCACCCGGGGGTTGGGGTCCAACATGGGATGCTCCCCGGCGGTGTTCGACTGATACCACTGGGCATACTCCTCGGTATATTCCGATAGACTCTGGCGCAGTTTCTCCGAGACTGCCGATACATCTGAGACATCGGTCACGTCCAACCACAAGGGTTTACGCTTGGTGTGAATCAGATGGTCGGGTGTGGCTGGGCCGATGCCGCTCAACCGGCGACCCTCGACGCTGCCGATGAACTCCAGAACGTCGGGCGAGCCGTCAAATCGCAGCACCATTTTCTGCTGCTGGCTGATCAGCCCGCGCAGGGTGGGCGCCACCGATGCCGCCACCCGATGCCTTTCCGCTTGATCCAAAGGGTTCCTGGCCCAGCCGCCAAATACCGACTTGGCGCCCTTCTTGATGAATTCCTCGGCTTTATTGACCAGCTCAATATGCCCTTCGTAGGCCGACTTGGTATCGTCTCCCCAGGTGAACAGGCCGTGGTTAACCAGCACCACTCCTTCAACCCTGGGAGATTCCTTCACCGCCAGGCCCACCAGCTTGGACAGTTTGAAGCCGGGCCGGTAGTAATCGACGATGGCGATGCTGTCACCGTAGACCTGCTGCAGCACCGAAGCAGCGTCTTGATTGTTGGTCAGGGCCACCACCGCATCGGCGTGAGAATGGGCCACCGCCATGAAGGGCAAAAAGGCGTGCAGCAGGGTTTCAATGGACGACCGGGGAGAGCTGGGGTCCATTAAACAGTGCTCCAGGTAGGCCACCATGTCCTCGTCGGACATCTCATCCCGTTCAAAGAGGGGCAGAATATCGTCCATCCTTAATCTGGGGAATTGGCGCCGAATTATTGACTTCATGTCCGACCCGGATCCCTTGATCCACATGGCTGAAACATCCTGGCCTTTGAAGTCCTTTTCGATCACCTTGATCGACGTGTTGCCCCCGCCCCAAACCACCAGCGACGAGTCTTCGCCAATGAGCCGGCTCATGTAGACCAGCTTGTCCAACTCGTCCATATCGTGGGTGTGGCTGTCTGACCAGCGACTATCCATTGCGATTTCTCCCCTCACTTGCTCAGTACTGAAACGGTAGACCTATCCGACTCTTGCAGAGTATGCCCGGCAACTTCGCACTTGGCAAGCGTTGGGAGGCTGCCGGGCTTTAGTCGCCAAAATTAACGTTAACTCTGCAAAATTAACCCAACAAGTACTTTCATTAACCCTCCCCAAGGCAAGCTTTACCGCTCCGCCATGGTCGATCGCAATACAATTCACCAATAAGTTCGGCATAAACTCGGTTGAACCCGTTACAAAAGGTAACAATTCAGTGAATCGATGGTGCAGATAAGCAGCCAGGATGAGCACGGTACGATGAAAAAGATGATTAAGAACCTGCTAACCCAAGAAACCGGATTCGCCATGATGATTGTGGTGGGCTTTATGGCGCTGGCGGTTCCTTTGCTCACCTCCGCGCTGGCTCTGGGAGGCGTCCTGAGCAAAGATTCCCTGATCAAGTTCAGTATCGCCAAGAATCAGTACTCCAGTGCGGCTGGCCGGGAGTACATAAGTTTCCTCTCGGACAATCCAACGACCTGGGATGACTGGATCAATAACACCGGCGGCCTGGATTCTTTTACCATTAACGATGACACGGTGGAAATCACCGGCGACCGGAATGGGGCATCCAACAATGGCGCGCTCGTCTACTGCATCTTTGGTGAAACTTCAGTTGAAATCGAGGAGAACGCCTCGGTTCTGTGCAGCATTGCCAGTAACGGCGACATTGAGTTGGAAAAGGACGCTACGGTTACTGGAAACGTAGTCAGTGGCGGCAACGTAACCCTGGAAGACAATGCCACGGTGAATGGAGATGTGACGGCCGCCGGTTCGGTAACGTTAGATACCGGCGCAAGCGTTACGGGCACCATTACCGAAAACGCCGGCTGGACGCCCATCACCGGCCCAACGCCCAACTACGATGTGACTATAACCGTCACCGATCAGGACGGCAACGAAACCGTGCAGACCTTCTCGGTGGATGGGGGAGCATTGCCCCTGTCCTTCAACCTGGCTGCCGGTGGAACCGACGTCACCGTCCCATCCGGCGG
>JACZRM010000341.1 GCA_022576105.1 Chloroflexota bacterium
GTTCACCGCCAAGGATGCACGCATCAAGCTACGCCGGCTATATCCAACATTACATGTGTGACATGACACTAGTACGGTAAGTTGTGCGTGCGAAATCCTTATCGTTAACGAACGTTAATGCACGCGCTGATTGCCTCGATGTGTGAACGTTCTACTTTCGGCTGCGTTGGTGGCAGCGGTTTCCTCACTTTGGGCGCCCGACTTCAAACCCGGCCTCGTGCCCCTCGCGGACAACGGCCACTGTAGACCTTGGCATATAGGCATCACCGATAACCTTTACCGTGATTCCGCTCGCGGTCAGCGCCGGTAGCAGGGAAAGGTCGGGCGTTTTGGGGGTCGCGTAAGTCAGCATTGTCACATTCTTGATGGTGCCGAGCCTGCCCGTCATAACGTTCGCATAACCGACGACCCCGTCTTCCAACGAAGGCTGGGCATCCAACTCAGACCAGGGAATAATTTCTACACCTGCTTCAAACAGCCTTTTGTAAGCGCTCTGCCGGGCAACAAGGCAGTCAGCTCGTGCGATGACCTCACTTGGTGTCAGCACGACAACACGTTCAAATTTTTCCGCCAACAACACCGCTGAAGCATAGACTCCGGATTTCGCAGAGCAGTTGGTTCGCACAAGGTACGTTATGTAAGGTTTCGCTTGGGCCAGCGTTGACATAACCTGGCGGGCGGGCGAACCGGCTCGATTCTTTTTTAGTCCATCCTCCAAACCACCGGGGCCGCCTTCCCCAGTCCCACCGATTACTGTTACCATTCTGCCGGTACCATATTGTCGGACCAACCTGCCGCCGCCGCCCGATGGATTCAAACAACAAGAGAAGATTTCTATACCCCAAGTCCTTCATAGCCAGCACTGGATTCGCCGCGTTTCATTCCCATGAATACCGGCTGTTCTGGGTCGCGGCCGCCTGCTCCAACATCGGGATGTGGGCGCTGGTCTACGGCCGTCTGTGGCTGATGCACTCGCTGACCGACTCCACTTTGATGGTGGGGCTGGTCAGCACCGCCACCCTGGGGCCGGTGCTCATTTTTGCGGTGTGGGGCGGTGCCATCGCCGACCGGGTCAACCGGCTGAAGCTGGTCCAGATTACTCGGGGCATGTTCGCATTTTTGGCGCTGCTGACCGGCCTGCTGATCGCAGCCGGGCTGATTCAGCCCTGGCACATTATCGCCATCTCCCTGGCCACCGGCCTGCTGCTGTCCTTCGACATACCCTCCCGTTCCGCCATGCTGCCCGCGCTATTGCCCAGGCAGCATCTGGCCAGCGGCATTGCGCTGTACTCCCTGGTCTTTGGCGGCGCATCCATCGTCGGCCCGGTCTTCTTCGCGCCCCTGGTGCAGCTCTGGGGCATTGAAGGGATTTTCTTTTTGACTGGAGGCTCCTACATCCTGACGGTGGTTGCGCTGCTGTTCATGCAGTCATCGCTCCACGACCAACAATCCCAGTCAACAAATTTGGCCAGAGGCGTAATCGAAGGCCTCAAATACCTCAGGCAACAGCGGCCACTGATGGGAATAGTCTTTTTGGGCATAATAGTCGGACTGTTTGGCACCTCCTTTGAAGCCCTGCTGCCCGCCTTCTCCGACAATGTGCTTCAGGGCGGGGTCAAGACCTACAGCCGGTTGCTGCTGTTCGAAGGCATCGGCGGGTTGACCGTAACCATGATCATCGCGGTTTTGGGGCCGCGCATCCAACCCGCCAGGTACATGTTCCTAGGGGCCATCGCCTTCGGGCTGGGGTTGCTGGCCTTGGGCTCCAATTCATGGCTGGTGGCGGCCATCCTGACAATGAGCCTGCTGGGAGGGTCTCGGGTATTATTCGGGACCCTGAGCACCACCATGATGCAGACCCTGTCCAGCGACGAGTTTCGAGGTCGGGTCATGAGCCTGCACGAATTTACCTGGGGAGCCAACGCACTGGGCAGCATGATGATGGGCACTCTGGCCGTGGGAGTGGGAGTGTCGGCAGCGGTGGCCATCGGCGGCGGCATGGTAGTCGTCGGCGCGCTGTCGGTGGCGCTGTGGATGTTGCGGGGCCGGCCGGCCCCGGTCCTCGAACCGGATGCCGCGATAGTTCCCTCAAGACCGGTCAGCTGAGCGACGACGGTACTTGCTCCAAACAACAACCAGACCTGATTGCAAAATA
>JACZRM010000342.1 GCA_022576105.1 Chloroflexota bacterium
ATCGGGGATGTTCTCAAGATGCTGGTATTCCGCCAGCACCAGGGCGGTAGTCTTGGCCCCCCACCTGGGAACACCTGGGATACCATCAACGGCATCCCCCACCAGAGCCAGGTAATCTGGGATGGACTCCGGGGCAACTCCAAATTTCTCTCGCACGCCATCTTCGTCCAGCAGCAGGTTTCTCCGCCGGTCCAACTCCACCACTTTGCCGCCGCTGACCATCTGGGCCAAATCCTTGTCCACCGAGCAAATCACTACCTGCTCAACGCCAGGAGCGTCTTTCCAGCGGGCCACCGCCGTTGCAATTGCATCGTCGGCTTCGAACTCGATCATGGGCCAGACGACCAGCCCCAGGACCGCCGCGGCTCGCTCGGCCAGGGGAAATTGGGCCAGGATGTCGGCCGGCATGCCTTCACCAGTCTTGTATCCGTCGAACATCCGGTTTCGAAACGACTCGACCGTATGGTCAAAGGCAAATCCGACGTGCGTAACATCATCTTGCCGCAGCAACATCAGCAGCGTTTGGATCAGACCACGCACGGCGCCGACCTCCCGGCCATCGGGGGCCGCAATGGAGGGGACGCCGTAGTAGGCCCGAAACAGTTCGTAGGTGCCGTCCACCAGATGGATTTTCATTGTCCTCCGGCTAACCGGTTGGCGCTGTCTATCGGTTGGATGATATGACCGTGTACTTCAGCCGGATTTTTCTGCAGCGGCGGTGTACATTTGTTGTGTCCGCTATTGATTAATCGAACCCTAACAGGAATTTCGACCCATGGTCAACAGCTTCACACAAAAAAACCCGCCCAGACTGGGGAATGCCCGGGCGGGAGACGAGAGGTGGGGGCACGATGTTGCCCCACGCTAGTCTAAAGACTTACGCCACGCCAAAAAAGCATCATTTGGTGCCGAAATGGTTCCAAATAACGAAGTAATGGTGGGATTATGACGAATTTCAAAGCGCATCGTGCCTATTTGTGTTGAACAACGCGCCAGGTATTGGCGGCCCGTTCTAAATACTCAAACGAAAATTCTGCGTCCGAGCACTATTCCACCGGCTTGAACAAGGGAGTCACTACTCTCGTGGCAGTCACCATCACCCGACACTTTGCCACCAAGGGTGCCTTGCCCCAAATGTTATTCTGAGCTTAGCGAAGAATCTAGTTCCCTGGATTTTAGACCCTTCGCTGTGCTCAGGGAAACATCAATGACCGGTTCCTGACCTCAATCGCAGCCCACAATTGATACTTTTGAGGCAAGGCCTATCGAAGGGGCGGAGAGCAATTATTTCTCGGTTGGAGCTATCCCGCCAGCGAGCCCATGGGGTCCCAAGGGTGCAACACTATCGGCTCCGCATCCCAGGCCTTTAGCAAGTCTGCCGGCAAGTAGCTCTTGGGGGCGGCAATTTCAAACATATACTCGGCAAACCAGGAGTCATTCATCAAGAAAAACCCTTTGTCGCCCACTTTCTCATCCCAACTGTTTTCGACCCGCCAGCGCCGGGGCTTCCCGTCCACTACATCCACACCGGTGAACAGCATGGCATGGGTCATGCGAGTCTGGTGGTACTCCAGCCGGGCTGCCTTGTCCAGCGAAAAATCAGCGTTGTACACTCTGGGGTAATCAAACAGCTCGGCGTCCCAAAGGCCCAGGTCCCGATGCATCTGCTTACCGGTATCGCAGCCCATCCAAACCGGCTTGCCGTCTTCCAGCATCCGTTGCGTAATTTGCTTGATCACCTCTATATCCACGTTCAGGTATTTAATCGCCGGTGCGTCCGCCACATTGCCCAGGTACTGGATGGTGAATGTGCTTCCTTCCGGGCTGGTCTCCCGAGGGTCGTGCACCAGACAAACGTAGTCTTCCATGGGAGTGGTGATATATTTTTGGGCGAACTCCAACGGGGTCATGTCCCCGTCGCGCTGGAACTCGTTGTCCTTATCTCTCCACTGCCAGTGGAACCGATCGGGCGGCGTGCCCAGATGAATACATAGGATCTGATATATGGCGTTCAAGGTTGTATTCTTTGAATTTCGCATCTCGGCCAGGCCGGATTCAGCCGAGTATAGGTTCCGAATCTCCCTGGCTCCTTGACGGTACTGGTAGTTCAACATCATGTTCATGCGGGCCGAGTTACCAGAGCTTTCGGT
>JACZRM010000343.1 GCA_022576105.1 Chloroflexota bacterium
GAGGTGATGGAAGCAGGCCACCTGGCCGGCTACGCTGGCGACGTGTGGTACCCCCAGCCAGCGCCGGCTGACCATCCTTGGCGTAAAATGCCCAATCACGCCATGACTCCCCACGTGTCAGGAACCTCACTGGAAGCCCAAAAGCGCTATGCCGACGGCATTCGAGACTGCTTGATTAACTTCTTCGAAGGCCGCCCCATTGACCGGGACTACATCATTGTGGAAGGTGGCAGGGTAACCAGCCCCAGCTACAGCTACGCATACGAGGTCTAGGATTCCGGCGTGGCGCCTAATCAACCAGCCGGTCACACACCTAGGCTGGCTTGAAGCGCCGCCGACCTGCGGCCATACCCCTGAGCCCAGGATAAATTTCGGTGTGAGCCCGGGAAAATCAGGAATCAAAGCGATGAGTGCTCGTAAGCGATTCGACTCGGGTTGGACGTGGGTCGGTTAGCGCAGTGGCATTCCCGGGAATTCTCTTCGAAATAGGGGCCTTCGCCGTGAAGTCAGGCTACTCTCGATCAAGGTATGGGCATAATTAAACACCCAGGCCTGGAGGTCTGCCGAGGCCTCGGTGTTTGCGTTGACTAGCGATACCCACCATCGACAATGATAGATATTTGTTGCAGAGTTGTCGAAAATGCGATGCGCCTCAATAGCGGTCCTATTCTGGAGATGTGAACACAACGGTTAAAGTGGGTTGATTCGCTTCGTTCCCGTTGTCCCTGCTGTCAAACCGTTTGCTCGTCTGATTTTCGGCCTCGTTTCCCATCAGCAACCAGCCGAAATTGGTCGACGGGTCATCAAGCCAGGACTGTACATCGGCCACCAATTTTTCGGTGGAAGCCCAGGTGTACTGACCGGTGCCATCAACCAGTTGCGAGGCGGCGGCTGGGGACGAATAATCACCGCCCGGGGTATCCCATTCCTCAGAGTCAAAATTGGTGTGTACCCAGGTGGCGTCTCCTGAAACCGCTGCCACACCGGTGCCCTCATTACCCCCAGCGTCCGACGTCCCCTCACCCCAGTCCGACAGCAAACGAAGTAATTCAATTTCTTGTACACCGGCCACGGTTCTGGACATATTCAACGTTAGGGCGACGCTACTGACAGTGGCGCCCGCAGGAATGCCGCCGTCTACGTCAAAGGCTAAAAGCGCCCTTCTGGCGGACCCACTGTTGGTTTTTCCCACAAAGAGGTGTTGCCCTGATCCGTTGCTGGTGAAGTTGCTGGAAGCTTGGTACAAGGTGTTGTCCTTGCTGGGTTTCAACTTCACGGATTTAGTGACCTCCTCATTTTGCGGCTCCTCAGTGGCTGGCACAACAGTCGGACTTGGCTCAGGGGTGGCTGCGGTCTCCTGGGTAGGCGCGGGCACAGGGGTCGCCGTCGAAGTGGGCACAGGCGCGCTTGTTGCCTCGGGCCTAGCGACGGGTACCGCCGTGGCCGTGGGTATTTCCATTTTTGTTGGCTCTGGCGTATCTGTGGGGCTGACTGTTGACGTAGGGATTGTTGTGGCCGATGGCGGCGTTGGGGGCGCGGGCGCCAAAGTGGCCGTCGGAAGCGATATGGCGGTGGACGCGGGGGGCGCAGAGGTTGCGGAGGAACCGCAGGCGACCGCCAATAAAACTACCGCAACTGATATCCCGGCAATCAAACGGCTTATTTTCTTGGGTCCTACTGGTCGCCTAATCATCTAACCCCTCGCACTAGCCAGAAGAAATCCGGCCGAAGATTATTTATGCCACCCTTGGGCCAATGGTTGGTAGCTCCCATTTCTGTAGGTTCAAAAGGGGCACCCGCAATCTGTGCCCCAATCTGTGCCGCAATCTTTGCCGCAATCTTTGCAATGTTATACTTAGCCTCAACACTCTAGGAGGAATTTACATGCAGAGCAGCGGGGTCCGGCTGACCGAACTGTCCCATAGTGCTGGTTGAGCCGGGAAGCTTAGCTTGGAGGACCTGGTTCAGGTCCTAAGTAAAATAAAAATGCCGACGCATCATGACCTTTTGGTTGGTACTGAGACCGGCGACGATGCGGCAGTATATCAACTTAACGAACATACGGCGTTAATACTCACCGTGGATTTCTTAGCGCCTATCACCGACGACCCAACGGAGTTCGGGTCCATCGCCGCCGC
>JACZRM010000344.1 GCA_022576105.1 Chloroflexota bacterium
TTCCTCCAAGACCTGGACCAGCGGGGGCTGGAAGGAGCGACCCCTCACAGAATTTGCACACTTTAGTTGACGCTACGCCGCCTAGAATATTAATCAATGCTTCTGTAACCCAAAAACTAGCCAGGCTTACGGGTGGGGTGGTAGGAAGCCACAAACTGACAACCAGGCTCACAAGTTTTCGGAAAAGTTCGGGCTATTGGGGGGTGGTATGGCCACTGAAAGCGAGGACATAGTTCAAATGGTCTATCTTGACAGACCCATCAGCAGGGCCATCCTTGGAGCCATTGGCAACTCCTGCATGGCTCTTTCTCAGGTGGTCTCGAGGACTGGCTATCCTCGGGAAGAGGTGGCAACTTGGCTGCTGGACATGGAAAGGAATGGGCTCATAAGCCACTCCATTGAGCTACCCAACGACAAAGCGGAAGCTGCGTTTTCCCTGTCGCCCAAAGCGCGCCCGCTTTTGCAACAGCTTGCGCCGTGACTCGGCCATCGAGGGGTCAATATCGCAGTCCCCAGTTTCGGTTCATGGGAAACCGGCCAGGAACTTTAGTCTAGGTCTTTGATGCCATTATGTGATATAGCACTCTACCCCGGTCCATTCGTAAAGGGAGCATCTCCATCTTTCAACCGATGATGCCAGATGAGTAGAAGGTTTTCACTAGGAAGAGCATAAACCATGGTCCTGCGACAAAAATACGAGCTATCCGAAAACGGGTTCCACGCCCAAGGGTCATTCCAAGAACGGTTCGAGAGCTTGGTCGACCACGTGGCCAGTATCGTGGTGACCTCTCGCCGGAATATCCGGCTGGCCCTGCTGGGGCTTTTCGCCCAAGGCCATGTGCTACTCGAGGACCTGCCCGGGGTAGGGAAAACCTTGCTGGCTAAGACCATTGCCGCCTCAATTGATGGAGAGTTTTCCCGCATACAATTCACACCAGACCTTCTGCCCAGCGATATCACGGGCACAACGATCTTTGACCCGCAGAAGCAGTCCTTCGAGTTTGTCCCCGGCCCAATTTTCGCCAACGTAGTGGTGGCTGACGAACTGAACCGGACTGGCCCGCGAACCCAGTCCGCGCTTCTGGAAGCAATGGCTGAAAATCAAGTCAGCGTGGATCGCACCGTGTGGCCCTTGCCTCGGCCTTTTGTGATTATCGCCACCCAGAACCTGGTCGAGATACACGGTACCTATCCCCTACCAAACTCCCTGCTTGACCGTTTCATGGTCTCGTTGACTCTCGGAATACCGGCGCTTGACCAAGAGATGGAGATCCTTCGCCGGTCGATGCATGGCCTCACTCAGGTGGCACCCCTGCTCACTTGCGCCGAGGTTGTGGAGATGCAGGAAACCACCCTCAAAGTCGAAGTGGCGCCATCGGTCATGGAGTACATTGTCAGGCTGGCGGCCGCGACCCGAGAAACTGGCGGCGTTTCTTTGGGGATTAGTCCTAGGGGTTCGGCATCATTGCTGAGGGCCTGCCAATGTTGGGCTGCTTTCCAGGGGCGTTCTTTCCTAGTACCCGAAGACGTCAAAGAGCTGGCTCCTTATGTGTGGGGTCACCGCGTCCAGGTTGACCTGGAGGAATCCGGCTCCGGGCGGGATACTATCTCCCGACTGCTGGAGTCGGTGCCGGTACCCTTGTGACGGATTTTTGTCCCAAATGATTACTGCCAAGGGCATTGGTTTCCTGGCCGCAGCTGTAATTCTTTTTCCGCTAGCCGAGCTGACACAGGTGGGGTGGATTCAGTTGGTGGACGCCATATTGTGGGGAATAATCATTCTTTCAGTTGTTCTACCCCCGATAAGCCTAGCCCTTCTTGACGCACAGCTATCGGTAAACCCGACGGTATCTTCGGAGGGCCGGAACGGCCCAGCCGAAGGGGAACAGGTACTCGATATCGCTGGTGCCCAGCGAGTAATGGGCGAGCTCTTCCGTATCGTGCGCCCGCAGCCGCAAGTGCTCCTCCGGGATTCCGTACCGCTGGAACCAGTCCATGACTGAGCCTGTAGCAGTCTGGGTAGTCGATGACGATAAAGCCATTTGCTTTGTGCTGGAGAGGGCACTGAGCCGCGCCGGCTATAAAACCGAGAGCTTTGGTACGGCATCTGGGTAAACCATCAATGGCCTTCAATGCT
>JACZRM010000345.1 GCA_022576105.1 Chloroflexota bacterium
GCCTGCAGCGCGGTATTCTGCATCGAGTTGAAGATCCCCAAGATGAACATCAAAGCCAGGGCCAGGATGAAGGAACCGATCCACACCGAGGTCAGGCCGAAGGCTTCCACTGAGGCCGCCAGAAAAGCCATGGTCAAGATGTGCCAAACCCTGACCACATCAAGCAACGTGAGGGTCGCCAGCACGAAGATGAGAACGGCGATGATGGACTGAGCGGCCATGATTAGGCGGCGCTGGTCAACCTTGTCGGCGGCGACCCCGCCGAACAGGTTTAAAACAATGGCCGGTATTCCATTGGCCAGCCCAACATACCCCAGCGCCAGAGGAGACTCGGTAATTTGGAATATCAACCAGAACTGCCCGAACCGCAGCATCTGGAAGCCGCTTACCGAGGCCAGCATGCCGAACCAAAAGGAGCGGAAGGCCGGATAGCGTAGGGCCGGGGGCGGTTTTATGTTCAAATTACGCAATACATGCTTTCGCCGGTAGTATCAAATTCGTTTTATCAACATCATATTACCAGTATCTAATTCCAGAACGAACTGCCCGCCCATCCCCTCAACTCATTTCCCCCAGTGAGGCCGTCGCCATGCATCCACACCCAGAATCGGTTGGTCCAGCCTATGGCGTTACCCAAATTTGCCAACTGGATACGGCGATGTCGCTCGCCCAACAGTGAAAGCCTGGTAATTACCGTCTGGTGCAGCTCAGGTATCACTGCTGAATTCGTATTGACACTGTTCGCCGATAGTGTTGGTTATCCGCTGAGTACCCGCTGGCGGAAGCTCTGCCAACGACAGATGTGAGCAGGTGGGACAAAATACACACCGGCATCTTGGCTATTGGGTTTGAAGTCGGAAGGTCAACAGGCCCGCCGCCAGCACCACGATTGCGGCTCCCAACAAAGCCAAGGCCCGCTCCGGCGCCACGATAATTCTTTCGCGGTCCAGAATTAGCCTTTCACCGTTGGCCAACTCTATGTACCCCTCCACCTTAAGAGCCTTCCGACGGACGGTCCTTACTGGAGTGCTCAGCGTACGTTGGGCCAGGGTCAGCAAGAAGCAACCCACCGCTAGCAGCACGACCGCAACGTCCAATCGCGAGGCATTGACCCAGTAGGAGGTGAGAACCGGGAACGCACCCCACGAGAAGGCGAACCAGAGGTCGGTGTGAAACCGGTTGTGCCAGAGACCCAGATTATAAAATACCACAATGAATCCGCCGAATGCGACGAAAGCGAACATCCACCGGGATTCCAGGATACCGGCCACGACACCCAAAGCTACGGCGCCGACCAGGGATACGACGGCCAGGGAAACCAGCACAACCGGCGGAATTTTGGTGGCCATCGGACGGTCATGCAGCTCATCCAGAGCATGGGACGCAATCCCTACCGCCAGGAAAAACGCCAGCAGTGTGCCCAGCAGCCGGTCCAGGTGTACAGTGGGTGAGATGGCTGCGCCCAGGACCACATAGCTCAAGTGCCACAGGGTGTACGGAACATGAAGCAGATTCAGATAGTCCTGCCATCCTTTGGTGCCAGGCAGGGCGTAAAACGCCGGCCTTTTCCCAGTCGCCATTGGAAGCCATCCTTGCTGACCGATGGACTCGGTCAACCCATTTTGGTACCCCACATGACTACGGCCCCGCCCAGGGAGAGACGTTTTACTTGCACGTCCAGTATACCCAGCCGGAGCCATAGCTCTCGAAGGTTGTCTTCATTGTAGGACTGGTTCAGGTGGGAGATGCTGGGGCCCAGAAACGCGCCCACGTCCCCCCAGGCCCGGGATACCAGGGACCCGGCCCTGGGGAGTACTGCTCTAGTGTAGATGTGCCAAAGTGCTCGCGCAATGGGATTTGGCGGAACACCAAATTCCAAGGACAGCAGGCGTCCGCCCGGTTTCAAGACTCGGATAATCTCCAGCATCGTCGATTCGGCGTCGTCAACGTATCGGAGTAAAAATGTGACGCACACGGCATCGAAGCAATCGTCGGCAAAGGCCAGGTTCTCGGCCCGGCCCATCACCAATGCGACCTGGCCGGCCAATCCGGTGTTGGAGAGATTGCGCTGGGCCCGGCCGAGCATCTTGGGGCTCAAATCCACCCCTACCACCCGTCAATCATGAGTCCGAGCC
>JACZRM010000346.1 GCA_022576105.1 Chloroflexota bacterium
CCCGCTACGATGGCTATGCCATTGGGTGGTGATGGTCTCGCTGATTAAAAGTTGCTTGCATCAGGTTCTCCCTCGCCTGGTGGGAGCTTATTACACGACAGTTTTAGTTAACGGCATCCTCGCCCCTGGTGGGAGAGGACTGAGGAGAGGGGTATCACCCTCATCCCTTCGACAGGTCCGACTTTGTCGAGACTCTCGATGGAATCGGAGCTCAGGACAGGCCCGGCCTTCCCCCACAGGGGGAAGGGGATATTATGAGGCCCCACCACAAAGTGTCGTGCAATCAGCCTGGTGGGAGGGAGCTAGAGGGAGGGGTATCACCCTCACCCAGCCCTTTCCCATCGAGGGGGCCTTGTTCAAAAGTCGGGATCAGGTCTCACTTTTGGAATAATCTTAGGATTGCCTTCGACAAGCATGTCCCTTCGATGAACTCAGGGCAGGCTCTGAGCTTGCCGAAGTGGCTCAGGGCGAACGGACAAAGCCGCTCGTGGTGAGCTCCGATTTCATCGAGAGTCCCGACAGAGTCGGACCCGTCGAACCATGAGCGGGTGAGATTATTCTTCGGGTTTTGGAACAAAAGTTACTTTTGGAGCAAAGCCCATCCAGGGAGAGGGGGGTTGTTTCCCTTTTGCTGGGATGGATGGACGGTTCCAGGGCCAGCCGTTTAGCCTTGACACCAGCTATAACATGGAACTGAACGCTCCCAATGCACTCCCCTCAGTGGCAGCCGGCGGTGAATATGCGTATTCCCGGACACAAAAGAAGCCTGGAACCCGACGAAGTCGGCAATCGCGCTGGCTTGTTCGCCGAAGCGTTGCGCGACGGCAACATGGACCAGGCCTGGTCGCTGCTGTCTCGGGAGACCCGGGGCATGCGCATGGGCGTCTGGGCCACCAAAAACAACATTAACCTGCAGGACGCCTACCAGGCCGGCTACGACCCGTCTCACGCTATGCGCGCCTCGATGATGGAGGACTTCCGCACCACCGTGCTGAGTTTGTGGCCCCTGGAAGACCTCACCGACCTGGGCGTCTCCCCCACCAGCTACATCGACGACGAATACGCCTTCGTGTTTCTGCCCTTTGGCGTGACTCAGGACAACGACCGGGTCCACGAACGCCGGATGATGTCGGGCCTGGTGATCCCCATGCGTCTGGAACAAGGCCTGTGGCAGGTTGACCTGCCCAGTTGGCGTTTTATCTACTCCAACCAGGCCAATAGTTGAAAGTCCCGCAGAAGCGTCTGGTTGTCCATCGCCCGGGCCAAGACTTGCCCTCTCGTGGGGCCTGTGAACTATGCCGTCGCAATGTTGACCGTTATACCGTTCACCATCTCACCCCCAAATCCCGCGGCGGCCGGTTGGGGCCCACCGCCAGGTTCTGCTCTACCTGCCACCGCCAAATGCACTCCATGTTCTCAGAAATCACCCTGGCCCGAGAACTACATTCCCTTGAATTGCTGCAGGCCAACCCGCAAGTGAAGGGCTACCTGAAATGGATTCGCAAACAACAGGATGGAGCCATCTTTCCGGTGCGGCGGGCCAACCAACGACGTTAGCAATTTCCCGCATTCTGGATTGCCATCGCTGGCCGCCCGGCAGGCAAACCGGCGTCATCCAAGACCAAAGGCTACTAACATGCAAATCTCCGGCAGCTACCAGTTCGACGCGCCAGTAATAAAGGTCTGGGAGGCCCTGCTGGACCCGACGGTGATCGCCGGTTGCATCCCCGGCTGTGACGGTTTCGATTCCACCGGCGACCAACAGTACCAAACCGCGGTGAACGTCAACCTGGGTCCGATCAACGGCCGCTATACTGCCAAACTGGCCTTTTTAGACCAGCAGCCGCACCAATCATTTACGCTGTCCATCGAGGTCAGCGGCCCGGCGGGTTCAGCCAAGGGGAAGCCCTCGGTTACATTGACCGAGCAGGCAGGCCAGACCACGGTTCAGGTGGTCGGCGACGTCCAGGTCGGCGGAGTGGCGGCGATGATGGGACCGGCGCTGCTGGGCAATGCCGCCCAAAGTGTGCTGAACCGGTTCTTTGGGTGTTTGCGAGGTTCGGTCGAGCAGTAGAGAACACTCCAATCAGTGTCTGCGCCAGCCGTCGTACATTGCCTTGCCCGGCT
>JACZRM010000063.1 GCA_022576105.1 Chloroflexota bacterium
GGCTGAAAGTTAATTAGGATTCCTAACAGAATAGGGACTGGTCATTCTGAACCGGAGCGAACCACGTTTTAGCCACCGAGACTCTGAGTTAGTGAGTTGGGAGTGACTGACCAGATGACCGCCTGGTCATGCTGAACCGGAGCAAAGTGGAGGTGATGAATCTCAGCTTCTTCGTCACGAATTTTATCCTGAGCCCTTCGACAAGCTCAGAGCCTGCCCTGAGTTCATCGAAGGGACCGGCGGGGCCGAAGGGCTCCTCAGAATGGCATAAAATTTATTTTGCTAGGGATTTGTAGGCGCACGTTCTTAATCCAAAAACTTGCGTATTTTTAATTCCCTCTTTAATTGCTCAACCACCGTGGCTGCGTCCGCTTATATATCCTCGGTGTTCTGTTATCATTATTTCAGGGGCACAGTTGCTCCGCTGCGCCGGTGGGAACTTCCGCAGGCCCGGCCGACTAAGACGCGGCTATCACCGGACGATTCTCCCAGAGCCAGGTGAGGTAGTTACCAATGAGGAAGACCAAAATCATCGCGACGATTGGCCCGTCCTCGCGAAGCCCGGAAATACTGGAGCAATTGGTTGCCGCCGGCATGGATTGCGCTCGGCTGAACTTTTCTCACGGGACCCTGGACGAGCACGCCGAGGTAATTGGTCTGGTGCGCCAGTTTTCGGAGAAGTACCAGCGTCCGGTGGCTATCCTTCAGGATTTGGGCGGAATCAAGCTGCGTCTGGGGGTGATGGAAAAAGCCGTCCAGCTAAATCATGGCGACGAAGTGTTCATCGTTCCCGACGAAAAATCCGACCGGCCCAACGTGCTCCCCTTTCCCGAACCGGGCGTGATCCGAAACCTGAGGCCCGGTAACCTGGTTTACATTGCTGACGGGACGGTCTGTCTGGAGGTGTTGGAAGCGACCGAGGCAGAGGTCAAGACCAGGGTACGCAACGGAGGGATACTGTCTTCGCACAAAGGCCTCAATCTGCCGGGGGTTAAAATCGATAACCCAGTGCTGACCGATGCCGATAAGATCGCCCTGCAGTTTGGGGTCAAGCATGACCTGGACTGGGTGGGCGTATCCTTTGTCCGTACCGTTGAGGATATGCGGTACGCCAAAGCATATTTGAACAGCATTGGCTGTCAGGCCCGGGTTATGGCCAAGCTGGAAAGGGCCGAAGGCGTCGAAAACCTGGACAGTATTTTGCAGGAACTGGACGGGATAATGGTGGCCCGTGGTGATTTGGGCGTTGAAATTCCCATGGAGCGGGTGCCCCTGGTCCAGAGAGAAATTGTTCGGAAGGCCAGCGAACAGGGAAAACTATCCTGCATCGCCACCCAAATTTTGCGCTCCATGGTGGATTCGCCCACTCCGACTCGGGCTGAGGTTTCGGACATTTCCACCGCCGTGCTGGAAGGCTGCGATTCTATCCTGCTGTCGGACGAGATTGCAGTGGGTCAGTACCCAGTGGAAGCGGTGCGGGTTGCCGACGTGACCATTCGCGAATCGGAGAAGATTTTCCCCTACTACAAAGACCTGGATGCCAAAGATCGTACCCAGGCTATCGCTTCCAGCGCGGTCAAGTTGACCAAGGAGCTTAATTCCAAACCAATCGTAGTGACTAGCATCGGACGAGCGGCGGTTGAGGTCTCCCGGTTCAGACCAGAGAACGACATCATCGTGTTTTCCCATGATGAGAGTGTTCGGCGGAAGTTGGCGCTGGTCTGGGGAGTCATTCCAGTGGGGGTGATTCCGCCGGAACCGGACATAGCCAAGCTGGTGTCTATGCTGATTAATGAATCAATTGCAACCGGTCTGGTGGCCGACACCGACGTGGTTACCATTGTGCATGGCGTAATGACCGGCGTGTCGGGGACCACCAACACAATTCAAGTGTTGGACTTGAAGGAATATCTAGCTCGCACTAGGGATCAACATTCCACCTAGTGAGCGCCCAGGGCGTTCGATATCGCGGAAATTTACGCTTAGAGTGGATTCTGGCGGCGGGGCTGAGCCCTGAGCGGAGAAAGAGGCTTTAGCCGGCAGCCGCCGATTTGGGTGGGACCTGGTGTTGGGTTAGAAACTGGTCAACGCCCCGGGAAACTGCCCTTCCCTCGGCAATGGCCCAGACCACCAGCGATTGTCCCCGGACCATGTCCCCTCCAGCAAACACCTTAGAAACACTGGTCATCTTGTTCTGGTCCACCTTCACGTTGCCCCGTTCATCCAATTCTACGCCCAGCTGCGTGAGCAGGCCTTCGTGTTCAGGATGGACGAATCCCATCGCCAGCAGCACCAGGTCCACCGCCACCTCAAATTCACTGCCTGCTACCTCATGCATTTGAGGACGGCCGCCTTCCCCGGTAGTCCAGTCCACTCGCACACCGTGCAGCTTCTCCACGTGACCGTTCCGGCCCGAGAATGACTTGGTCAGGATGCTGTAGTCGCGGATTCCGCCTTCCTCGTGAGCGCCGGAACTGCGCAGGGTCATGGGCCATTGGGGCCAAGGGTTGTCGGACCCGCGCTGGGTGGGTGGTTCGGCAAGCAGCTCGTACTGGTAAACCACCTCGGCTCCCTGACGATGAGCAGTTCCCAGACAGTCTGCCCCGGTGTCGCCGCCGCCCAGAATCACCACGTTTTTGCCTTGGGCGGTTATCTGCCCCTGGGGAGGCGCTTCACCACCGGCCAGCAAGCGGTTTTGCTGAGTGAGGTATTCCATGGCCAAGTGGATTCCCTTGAGCTCTCGACCAGGCAACGGCAGATCCCGCGCGTGGGTGGAGCCACCGGTCAGGCATACCGCGTCGAACCCAGCCAGCAACTCATCCACCGAGTAGTTGACGCCGACATTCACTCCGGTGCGGAACTCCACTCCTTCGTCAGCCATTAGCTGCACCCGTCGTCTGACTACATCCTTTTCCAGTTTGAAGTCGGGAATACCCAACATCAGCAACCCACCGATGTCTTCCGCGCGTTCCAGCACCGTCACGGTGTGACCGCACCGGTTTAGTTGCTGGGCCGCGGCCAGCCCCGCTGGGCCGGAGCCGACCACCGCTACTTTCTGGCCGGTGCGATGTTGGGGCGGTTCGGGCTTGATCCAACCGTTTTCAAAACCGCGGTCGGCGATTTCCTTCTCGATATACTCGATGGTAACCGGGTCGCTATTGATGCTGAGAACGCAGGATGCTTCACAAGGCGCCGGGCAGATACGGCCAGTGAATTCAGGGAAATTGTTGGTGCTGTGCAGTATCTTCAGGGCCTTTTGCCAGTTGCCCAAGTAGACCTGGTGATTGAACTCGGGGATGATATTTCCCAAGGGGCAGCCCTGATGGCAGAAAGGGACCGCACAATCCATGCAACGGGCGCCCTGGTCTTTGGCCTGTTCCTGAGGCCAGTGCCGGAAAATTTCGCGGTAGTCGTGCACCCGGTCCTGAGCAGGACGGCGTTCTGGTGGAACACGGGTAAACTCGACAAAGCCAGTGGTTTTACCCATGCTGCGCTGCTTCCATTTCTTGCTGGCGACTGCGCTGGCGCTCTTCCAGCACCCGCCGGTAATCGCGGGGCATAACTTTCTTGAACCTGGGCAGGGAGCGGTCCCAGTCATTCAGTATTTTCTGGGCCGGAGTGCTGCCGGTGAAGCTGAGATGGCGCTCAATTAACCCGCGAAGGGTTTCTATGTCTTCCTTCGCGGTTACCGCTTCCAGATCGGCCATTCCATCGTTAAAGCGTCCCTTAAAATCGTCTTCTGGGTCATAGACGAAGGCCATGCCTCCGCTCATCCCAGCGCCGAAATTGCGGCCGGTGGGTCCCAGAACTACCGTTACTCCGCCGGTCATATACTCGCAGCCGTGGTCTCCCACACCCTCCACCACCGTCTGGGCGCCGCTGTTCCGCACGCAGAAACGCTCTCCGGCGCGACCGCGGATGAACGCCTGGCCGCCGGTGGCCCCGTAGAGGGCGACGTTGCCGGTAATGATATTGTCCTCTGCGACGAATCCGGATTCGGGATGGGGGCACACCACTATCCGGCCGCCGCCCATTCCCTTGCCCATGTAGTCGTTGGTATCGCCGTTCAAGGTGATGTCTATTCCCTTGGTCAGAAATGCGCCGAAGCTCTGTCCGGCCGAGCCCGTGAGATGAATGTTGATGGTGCCGTCGGGTAGGCCCTCTTCGCCGTATTTCTTGGCAATCCTTCCGCTGAGCATAGCTCCCACGGTGCGGTTGGAGTTCTGGATGGGCAGGTCTATCTCTACGGTTTCCAGGCGTTCGATGGCGGCTTCCGCCTGCCGGATGATTTGATGGTCCAGCGCTTTCTCCAGACCATGGTCTTGTTGTTCGCAGGAGCAGATCGCCATTTCGTCGGACCTGGGGGGTACACAAAGCAAGCGGGAAAGGTCCATTCCCTTGGCCTTCCAGTGGCCAATGGCTGCTCGGGCGTCCAGCACGTCCACCCGGCCTACCATTTCCCGCACCGAATGAAATCCCAATTCGGCCATGATCTCCCGCAACTCTTCAGCCACAAAGGTGAAGTAGTTGATTATGTGCTCGGGCTTACCGGTGAACTGCTTGCGTAACTCCGGGTCTTGCGTGGCAATGCCCACTGAACAGGTATTCAGGTGACACTTGCGGAGCATGATGCAGCCACTGACGATCAGGGCCGCGGTGGCGATGCCAAACTCTTCAGCTCCCAGCATGGCGGCGATGGCGATGTCCCGGCCGGTCTTGAGCTGCCCGTCGGTCTGCACGACGATGCGTCCCCTCAGTCCGTTGGCCACCAGCACCTGCTGAGTTTCGGCTACGCCCAACTCCCACGGCAGCCCGGCATGTTTGATGGAGGACTCCGGGGATGCGCCGGTGCCACCGTCGTGCCCGCTGATCAGCACCACATCGCCGTGTCCTTTGGAGACACCGGCGGCGATGGTGCCCACCCCTACTTCAGAGACCAGCTTGACGTGGATGCGGGCGTCTGGGTTCACGTTCTTCAAGTCGTGGATCAGTTGGGCCAGGTCCTCAATGGAGTAAATGTCGTGGTGAGGCGGCGGCGAAATGAGCTCAACCCCCGGGGTGGTGCGGCGCACCCAGCCGATGTACTCGTCAACCTTGCCACCGGGGAGCTGACCGCCCTCGCCGGGTTTTGAGCCCTGGGCCATTTTTATCTGCAAGTCGGTTGCGTTGACCAGGTAGTTAGCCGTTACGCCGAACCGGCCGGAGGCTACCTGCTTGACCGCGCTATTGCGGGAATCACCATTCTCGTCCGGCGTGTAGCGGTGGTAGTCCTCGCCGCCCTCTCCGGTGTTGCTGCGAGCACCGATGCGGTTCATTGCTATGGCCATGGTCTCATGGGCTTCCCGGCTGATGGAGCCCAGGGATACCGCTCCGGTAGCGAACCGCTTCATTACCTCAGACGCGGGTTCGACTTCTTCAATGGGAATGGGCGTGCGGCCTTCCTTGAAGGTCAGCAGTCCCCGCAGCGTGGCCATTTTCTCGCTCTGGTCGTTGGCCATGACGGAGAATTCTTTGTAAATCTTCTCGCTGTTGGTGCGGGCGGCAAACTGGAGTTTGGCAATGGCGTCCGGGTGCCACTGGTGGTGTTCCCCATCCCGTCGCCACTGGTAGAAGCCGCCAATATCCAGATCTCGATCGCCAGCCACGTGAATATCCCCAAAGGCGAAGCGGTGGCGAGCCAGGGCTTCCGCTTCAATCACTTCCAGTCCAATTCCTTCAACCCGGGATGGGGTCCAGGTGAAGTATTGGTCAATCACCAGATGATTCAGACCGATGGCTTCAAATATCTGGGCGCCCCGGTAGCTTTGCACCGTGGAAATGCCCATTTTGGACATGACCTTGATCAAGCCTTTAACGTTGGCCTTGATGAAATTGGTTTCGGCGTAATCGGGCCCAGCGCCGTTAACCTCACCACTCTCTGCCATCTGGCGCACTGTCTCCAGGGCCAAATATGGATTGACGGCTCCCGCCCCGTAGCCAACCAAGAGGGCAAAATGGTGCACTTCCCTGGGTTCGCCAGATTCCACTACCAGACCGACCTTGATGCGCGTGCCCTCCCGAATCAAGTGATGGTGCACTGCGGCGGTGGCTAGCAGACTGGGTATGGGAGCGTTGTGGGCATCGACCCCCCGGTCCGACAAAATGATGATGGCGATGCCATCGGCAATCGCCTGGGATGCTTCCTGGCAGAGACGGTCCAACGCGGCCTGTAGCGAGCCATGGTCGGCTTGCGCGTCAAAGAGCGTCGATATAGTGGTGGCCTTGATCCCAATCAGGTTGCTCTGGCGTATTTGTTCCAGTTCTTGGGTGGTCAATATCGGTGATTTCAGCCTCAATTGGCGGCAGTGCTGGGGAGTCTCGTCAAAGAGGTTCTGCTCAGCGCCGATGAATGACTCGCTGGAAGTGACCAGCTCTTCCCGTATGGCGTCCAGGGGGGGGTTGGTTACCTGGGCGAATAGCTGCTTGAAGTAGTTGAACAACAGTTGGTTCTGGTCGGAGAGCACGGCCAGGGCGGCGTCATTGCCCATCGAACCCACTGGCTCGAAACCGTTGGCCGCCATGGGTGCGGTGATCAATCCTAGTTCCTCAACCGTGTAACCAAAGGCCTGTTGTTGTGGAGCCAGATCAGGGTGTGCCCCGTTAACGCTGGCCGGAACCGGTAGGTCTTCCAACGCGACTTTGTTATCCTTGAGCCACTGGCCGTAAGGCCGGCGGTTGGACAATCCGTGTTTCAATTCTTCGTCGCCGATAATCCGGCCCTGGTCCAAACTGACCAGGAACATGCGACCCGGCTGAAGCCGGCCCTTTTCCTTAATGCTGGCTGGCGGCAGGTCCAATACGCCGGTTTCTGAGGCCATCACCAGCTTGTCGTCGTAAGTCAGCGTATAGCGGAATGGGCGAAGGCCGTTGCGGTCCAAAACGGCGCAGATCTCATGGCCGTTGGCCGCCACCATCATCGCCGGTCCGTCGTAGGGCTCCATCAGGCAGGAGTGATATTCGTAGAAGTCCTTCTTTTCTTGGGACATCGACTCATGCTGCTCCCAGGCTTCGGGGATCAACATCAGCATGGAGTGGCTCAGGTCTCGGCCGGTCATCAACAGCAGCTCCAGGGCGTTGTCGAAGCAGGCCGTGTCGCTGGCTCCGGGGGTCATAATTGGGGAAATCCGGCGGATGTCGTCGCCGAATGCTGGGGACTCAAACTGGGCTTCCCTGGCGTGCATCCAGTTGACATTGCCCCGCATGGTGTTAATTTCGCCGTTGTGGGCCAGATACCGGTAGGGGTGAGCCAGTTTCCAGTGTCCTAAGGTATTGGTGCTGAAGCGCGAGTGCACCAGCGCGAAGGCACTCACCAGGTCGTCATCAACCAGGTCCGGGTAGAACCCGGCAATCTGGCCGGTCATCAGCAACCCTTTTAATACAATAGTGTGGCTGGAAAGGCTGCAAATATAAAAATAATCGGCGTCAACCTCGGAAAGGCCGCAGGAATCCAGCGAGTGCTCAATGACCTTCCGCGTCACGTAGAGCTTTCGCTCCAATTGCGCCGAATCTTTGCGGTCGGCGCCACACCCAATAAACACTTGCTTGATACTGGGCATCACGCTGCGGGAATCACGGCCCAGTTTGCTGGGGTCCAGCGGGACATCCCGCCATCCTAACAACTCCAGCCCTTCTGCCTGGATCACCCGCTCTATCAGTTGCTGGCACTTGACGCGGGCGTCTTCGGAAGGCGGTAGAAAAACTACCCCGGCGCCATACTGACCAAGCTGAGGCAAGTTTATGCCCAGAGGAGGGCAAACCTTCTGAAAGAGCTGGTGGGGCATCTGAATCAATATGCCGGCGCCGTCGCCGGTCTCCGGGTCACAGCCGCATGCTCCCCGATGCCCCAGGTTTTCCAACACCTGAAGAGACTCTTCAATAATCTGGTGGGACTTGACGCCTTTGATATTGGCGACCATCCCCACGCCGCAGCTATCGTGCTCCGTCTCTGGGCGGTAAAGCCCGCGTTGGGCCAGATCATGCAGAGCGTATTTAGAATTCATAGGCGTGTCCCCCAGCCTACTGTTTGTGCTCGGTGGAAAATCCAATTGGTATAGGAAATGCTAACTAGCCACTACTGATACGGGAGGGCCGATGACCAGACGCCGAACAGGAAATCGGTTGATTGTTAAATATATCACAATAGCACCGGGCTAGGAAGGCATATTATACACGCAAGCCTGGTTTCTGAGTAGTCCCAGATAGGATTTGCTCCAAAGTCGCTTGGTAAACGCTGGGATACCGGCCCAATTGGGGAAGCGTTGGAGCTAAATAGTAACGGCCCACACGTGGGCCGTTACGTTAAGATGGTCAGCCGGCAAGAGTTT
>JACZRM010000064.1 GCA_022576105.1 Chloroflexota bacterium
CCGCGCCAGGTGGTCGTCCAGTTCCTGCTGGCTCTCGAAGGCGGTGCCGTAGATGCGCTGGAGCATGGGACGGTGCTCGTCGCCGCGCCAGTAGGCCCCGGCCACGTTCAGCAGCTTCAGGGCCGGTATCGCGTCGGTGCTGTCGACGTGGGGGCCCTGGCACAGGTCAACGAAGTCGCCGTGGCGGTAGATGCTCAGGGTCTCACCTTCGGGGATGGTGTCGATAATCTCCAGCTTGTAGGGCTGGTCGGCGAACATTTCCTGGGCCTCGGCGCGGCTCAACTCTTCCCGCTGGAATGGGTATCCCTGGGCGATAGTTTCGCGCACCAGCTTTTCGATCTCGGCAACGTCTTCTGGAGTGAAGGGACGGGCCACGTCGAAATCGTAGTAGAAACCGTCCTGGGTGGGCGGGCCGATCCCCATTTTGGCTTCGGGGAACAGCTTCAACACCGCGTCGGCCATGACGTGGGCTGCCGAGTGGCGCAGGCGGTGCCGCAGCGACTCAATTTCGTTAACGTGCTGCGAGTCGGGAGTGCCGTGATCTAACATAATCTTCCTTGTGGAGATTTAAGTGGCTGTTTACCCCTCACCCCCGACACCTCTTCCAGGGGAGAGGGCTGACCGAGCCTGCGAATTCTGGGTGAAGGCGTTAGCTCTCATCCCGAGGCCTTGCCTCAAATGTAGTTCTGAACTAGCGAAGAATCTAGTTCCCTGGATTTTAGACCCTTCGCTACTCTCAGGGTAACATTAAAGATAGGCTCTTAAACTCAATCACTTGCCGCATAAAAACTTTTGAGGTAAAGCCCCCGGCAGAGGGTCCGGGGCTGAGGGATTTGGATAAATTCCGGCTTAATTATATCGCATTCAATCCGGTGTTAAGTGGTCTAGGGATTAAAATTGGTCCCGTAAAGCAACCCGCGAAACTGCCGGGTCTTGATCGCGTTGACTATCTGCCTCCAGGTACCGACTATGTAGGCGCCGACCACCAGGATGCTGAGCAACAAGCACAGCACCGCTTGGCCGATGCCCTGGGATGTGGTGAAAACCAAGACGTTTACGACTATCAACCCGACACCCACTCCAACGACAATGTTGCGAGTCAGCGCGGTCAGCACTGCGGTAGGAATCAGGGCGATCAGCGTGAGCAGCGGGACTATCGCCATCGACACCCCCAATAACGTCGCCACGCCTTTACCGCCCCGGAACTTGAGAAACACCGGCCAGTTGTGCCCGGCGACCACCAATACAGTAGTTGGATAAACCGACCATTCGGGCAGTCCTAACCATTGGGGAACCAGCACCGCCAGTGCGCCTTTGGCGGTGTCAACCGCTAATACCAAAACAGCCCGAGGGACGCCGACCTGTTGCAGGGTGTTCAATGCGCCAACGTTTCCGCTGCCCAAGTCCCGAATGTCCCGCTGTTTGGACCACCTCACCACCAGATAGGCGGTGGGGATTGATCCCATCAGGTACGATCCAACGCAAAGCAGGGCCACTGAAAATAGCTCCAATTGAGCTCCCATGTATTCAGATGCGGCGACCGTCGCCAGCTAACATCTTAACCGGGGCATCACGCGCAATGCAATTCAGGGCGCGGCTCGACTTAGATTATTGCAGCAAGGGCATGAATCTGGCGGGCCAATTGGTGAGAATTTGGTGAGATTGGCCTCATTTTCCTCGTGAAAAGTGGCTTCCCGCCGCCTTGACTGGGCTGAAATGAATATGCCACTCTAACGTTACATAACTACATAAGTAGAACGGGTAACCGGTCGATTCAAATACTGCGGGAGGGGGATGAGATGAGGATTCTTTGGATCGGATTCGGACAGGCTGGCGGCAAGGTCGTCAATACACTGATGAGCTTAAACCGGAAATTTTACGAAGCCGTCGCCATCAACACTGAAGAAGCAGACCTGGCAGACCTGAACCACATCCCTAAAAAGGTGCTGATTGGCCGATACAAGCACAAGGGACGTGGGGTTGGCGGTGACATTGAGGTGGCGGCGGACATCGCCCAGAAAGCCGTGTCCCAGATGATGGATGTGATCGACGTCCAAAACCGCCGGTTTGACCCGGAGGCTTTCTGGATTGCCGGGGGATTGGGCGGAGGAACCGGTGCCGGTGGGTCATGTATCCTGGCGAAGGAACTGAAGGAGACCTACAACAAGCCGGTGTATGCCTTGGGCCTGTTGCCCTCCACTACCGACATGCCGCCGGAGAAGGAAGCTCTGCACCTGTCCAACGCGCTGAGGAGCTTTGAATGGTGGCGTCGTTACTTCGACAACATCATGCTGGTGGACAACCAGCAATACGAGCAACGGATGGATGTCCGAGAGTCTCTTGAGCAGATGTACGAAAGGATCAACCGGAACGTGGCCAAGCGGCTGACCACCTTGCTCAGCGCCGGTGAGATTCGCCCGGCGCCGCAAGAAGTCTTTAATTCGTCTGAGATAATTGCCACGCTCGGGTCTGACGGTGATGTGTCGGCCATTGGTTTCAAGGCCGAAAGAGTGCGTATCAAGGCCGAGTTCTGGAAGGGAGGAATTGATCCCGATTCTAACGAGTTGGAACGGATCATCCAGACCAGCACAGAGACCAGCTCGCTGACTTTTCCCTGCGACATCACCGGATCGAAGAACGCCGCTTTGATAACCCACGGTCGACCCGAGTACCTGTTTACCCAGGCCATCATCAGGGGACGGGCCTATTTGGAAGACCGCGCTCAGGTGAGTAAGGTGCGATACGGGGATTTCCCGGACAAGGGCAGCAAAACACTGTCTGCGACCACCCTGTTCTCCTGCATTAACGACTTCTCCCGTCTAGACCAGATGCGGCAGAGGGTTGCCCAACTAGCGTAAAATTGAACTGCGTGTAGAGGCGCACCTGAGTGTGCGCACGGGTCAGACACATAGGTCTTACTCTACTAAACATAAAAGCTGTTATAGACGCGATGGGGGTGTGAACCCCCATCATTTTTGCGATAATATTAGGAATAGAGCTATCCACCAGTAATAAAGGCAGGAGCATGGATCAGTTAAAGCAAGACTTGGCCGCGTTGGTTCAAAAGATAGAATCAATTGTGGAGCGTCTTTGACCTCGCTAACAAAGAGAAAAACATCGCTCAAATGGAGCAAGAGGCGGCCAGCCCTGGCTACTGGGACGATCCCAGGCAAGCCCAGAGCAACATGCAGCAGTTGGGCCGCCTCAAGGATACCGTAAGCCTCTGGAGGAACCTTCAGTCCCAGGCCTCGTCCGCGCTGGAGTTGACCGAGCTGGCCTTGGAGGAAGATGACGATTCCTTCCAGGAACAACTCGAGGCGGAAGCCAGCGGGATCAGCAAGACTCTGGCTAGAGAGGAAATTAACCTCACTCTGGCCGGACCCTATGATGACCGCCCGGCGATAGTTTCAATCCACTCGGGAGCCGGCGGCACCGATTCGCAAGACTGGGTGGAGATGTTGCTGCGAATGTACACCCGCTGGGCCGAAGAGGAAAAACGCCCGGTGCAAATCATGGACCTGTCCTACGGTGAAGAGGCCGGTCTGCGGGGCGCCACCCTGGAAATTGGGGGACCCTACGCCCTGGGTTATCTCACGGCTGAACGGGGGGTACACCGGTTGGTGCGCCTATCCCCTTTTGACCCCAACCATTTGCGGCATACGTCATTCGCCCAGGTGGAAGTCCTGCCGGCCGCGCTGGATCAGGGATCTGAAGTTGAAGTGCGGCAAGACGACATCAAGATGGACTTTTTCCACTCCAGCGGCCCGGGCGGCCAGAACGTGCAGAAAGTGGCATCGGCCGTCCGTTTGACCCACATTCCCACTGGAACCGTGGTCACCTGCCAGACCGAACGCTCGCAGCACCAAAATCGTGAATATGCCATGAGGATTCTGCGGGCCCGGATTTTGGACCTGGAGAACCAGCAAAAGGCCGAAGAACTGGCCAAACTACGGGGAGAACGGGTTTCCGCCGAATGGGGTAATCAGATTCGCAGCTACGTATTGCATCCCTACAAGTCGGTGAAGGACCACCGCACCAACTTCCAGAGCACCAACCCAGAAGCGGTGCTGGACGGAGGCCTGGAAGGGTTTATTGAGGCTTATCTAATCTCCAAAGTGGGAGAAGGGGAGTAAGGCCGCTTTTCTCTTCTGGCCCGGCAATAGAGTAGGGTCACGGGAGACCGTGACCCTACTGCGCTGCCGCTTGATCTGCCGGCTTTTGCCAGCGTGTCAGTTTAGTTCTGGTCATTCCGGCGCAAGCCGGAAACCATTAAAGAGCCAGCACTGCGATAGTGTCTGGACACCGGCCTTCGCCGGTGTGACGAAGTCCCGTTCTCGGACGCCAGACTGATACACTATCCGATTTTCGGAGGGCTAGGAACAAGAACCTAGAATGTGTCCCATCCGGGCGCGTTTGGTTTGCAGGTAGGCCAGGTTCTCATTATTGGGCTGGATTTCCGCTTCTACTCGTTCGACAATCTCCAGCCCGAATCCAGACAATCCAACCACCTTCTTGGGATTGTTGGTCATCAGCCTTATTTTTTTGATTCCCAAGTCCAGCAGAATTTGCGCTCCGATACCATAGTGTCGCAGGTCGGACTCAAAACCCAGCTTTTCGTTGGCTTCAACGGTGTCCAGACCGCCATCTTGCAATGAGTAGGCCTTGATTTTGTTGTGCAGGCCAATACCCCGTCCTTCTTGCCGCATGTAGAGGAACGCGCCGGTGCCCTCTTTGCCCAGCATCTTCAATGCCATCTCAATTTGTTCACCGCAATCGCAGCGCAGGCTGCCAAAAACATCTCCGGTCAGGCATTCACTGTGGATGCGGGTTAGCACCGGTTGGTCCTTTTCCCAATCGCCGATGGTCAGGGCGATGTGCTCGCCGGGGTCCAACGCGCTGCGGTAGGCGATAATCTTAAACTCGCCGTACTTGGAAGGCAGCCGGGCTTCGGCCACCCTTTCAATCAGATTGTCGTTGCGCCGCCGGTGGGCGATTAACTGGGCAATGCTCAGGATTTTCAGACCATGTTGTTCGGCGAAAATTTCCAGGTCGGGCAGCCGGGCCATCTCCCCGCCGTCTTTCATGATTTCGCAGACCACGCCGGCTGGATACATTCCGCTAATATTGCACAGGTCGATTATGGCTTCGGTGTGTCCGGCCCGCACCAGAACCCCGCCCGGATGGTATTTGAGGGGAAACAGGTGTCCTGGTCGGGAAAAATCCGCTGGGGAGCACTTCGGGTCGATCAGCGCTTGAATAGTCTTTGCCCGGTCATTGGCGGAAATTCCAGTAGTGGTGCCGTTCTTGTAATCCACCGACATGGTGAACGCGGTGGGCATATTGCTATCGGTGTGATTGTTGTCCACCAGGGGTATGGCAAGTTCATCCAGCCTGCTTTCCTGCATGGGCATGCAGAGCAGTCCCCGGGCGTGGGTAACCATAAAATTGACTGCCTCAGGTGTTACCTTTTCGGCAGCCATGACCAGGTCGCCCTCATTTTCTCGACGCTCGTCGTCCACTACAATTAGGAATTTCCCCGCCTGTAGGTCGGCGATGGCCTCTTCCATGCTAGACAGAGGCATCTGTTCCCCTTCCTTTTAACAGCAAGTCTGACGCTGCAGGTGTTAGCGGGCCATCAGGCTTTCAACGTATTTGGCCACGATGTCCACCTCCAGATTGACCCGGTCGCCAGCCGACTTACCTTTTAGATTTGTGTTCTCCAGGGTGTATGGTATCACAGAGATCGTGAACGATGAAGCTCCTCTTTTTACCACAGTCAAACTTATACCGTCAACCGCTATGAAGCCTTTCTCTACTATATAGGGCATCAGGCGTTTAGGGGCGGTCACCCGTATGATTATACAGTCCCCCTGGTTCTTCATTGAAGTGACCCGGCCGGTGCCGTCCACGTGGCCCTGCACGATGTGCCCGCCCAGACGGTCGCTAACCGCCAATGGCCGCTCCAGGTTGACCCAGTCGCCGGGGCCAACATTTCCCAATGACGTGCGGCGCATGGTTTCCGGGGCCAGGTCAACGCTGAAGTGACTGTCTTGGAAGCCGACCACTGTTAGACAAGCGCCATTGACGGCGATACTGTCGCCCAGCTTTGCGCCTTCCACTACTTTGGGGCCCTGAACCGACAGCCGGTGGTCCTTGAGGCTGACTATTTTGCCTACTTCTTCAACTATTCCAGTGAACATGTTATCGCCTTTTGCCTGGGGTATTTACGACACTTAACAAAATGAAATGCAAGTTGCTCTGAGGAGCAAGGAAATCCCCCTCAATCCCTCTTTACGAAAGGTGGAGGGTCGATAGTTACCTTTGCAAAGGGGGCTGGGGGATTTTAGATTACTCACTGCTTATAGCCTTTGGATGAGCAGTTAATCATTTTGTAAGAGGCGCTTAGTAGGGTATCCGGTGATCAGCCAATCCGGGCCGATTGGTTTCAGGCTGGTGCGTTCCAACCGCCAGGCTTCGGACATGGTAGCCGCGCCCAGACCCTCGATGGGAGACTTTGCCCGGTCCCCGCCAATCAACACCGGCGCGATAAAAGCATATACCTTATCGATCAACCCTGCGTCGAACAATGAACCCAGCACGGTTCCTCCACCCTCTACCAACAGACTGACCACTCCCCGCTTACCCAACTCGGCCAATACTGGGCCGGTGTCTACCCGGCCGTCTTCTCCCGGGCTGGTGAGAATTACTTCCGCGCCGCTGGCGGTCAGGGTTTTAATTTGTTGGGCGGGGCTGCCCGATGAGACGAATATCAGCGTATGGCCCGGCTCCCGCAACATTCGGGCGGCGCCGGGCGTACGGCAATTGCTGTCCAGCACCACCCGTAACGGCTGGCGGTCCAACGGCCTGCCTGCTTCGTCTCGGGCGGTCAATTGCGGATTATCGGCCAGTACCGTATTCACGCCCACCATTATTGCGTCGGATTCCTGGCGCATCTGCTGCACCAGGTTCCGCGCCTCCGGCCCGGTGACCCATTGGGAATCGCCGGTGTGGGTGGCAATCTTGCCGTCCAGACTCATGGCGAATTTGGCGGAAACGAAGGGTAGGCCGGTGTTGACGTGCTTGGCAAAGGCCTCGTAAAGCTCCGGCGCGTCCGGCGTTTCTTCCTGCACCACGGTTATCCCCGCTTGTTCCAGTTCGGCGAATCCTTTACCGGCCACTTTTGGATTGGGGTCTTGGACCGCCACATGGACTTGCCGGATGCCGGCGGCGATGATTGCCCTGGTACAGGGTGGTGTGCGCCCGAAATGGCAGCAGGGTTCCAGGGTGGTGTACAGCGCAGCGCCGCTAGCGCGGTCACCGGCCTGCTCCAGCGCGCCGATTTCAGCGTGTCGTTGGCCTGGAGGCAAGGTGTACCCCTCACCAATTATCGCGCCATTTTTGACCACCACCGCTCCCACCGCCGGGTTGGGGCTGGTGCTGCCCAATGCTTGTCGGGCCAGGGTGACGGCACGTTGCATGGGCGTCATGGCCGGCGGCGGCAGGCGGTTGTGCTGGTGGCTGTAATTGTGGCAGTGCAGGTCAAAACAGATGCCTTCTCTAGCGCTTAAAGTCCTGGTCAATGCGGCTGGCGGTGGGTTCGGTCTGGCCCTGATACTTGCTGCCCAGGGACTCAGAGCCGTACAGCCGTTCCGCCTCGGTGGTCAGCGTGAGAAACGAAATCTGGCCGATTTTCATGCCGTAGTACAGGGTGATGGGCAAGCGCGCCAGGTTGCTTAATTCAAGGGTCAAGTGCCCCTTCCAGCCAGGGTCAACGAATCCGGCGGTGGAGTGAATCACCAGCCCAATTCTGCCCAGGGAGCTTTTGCCTTCCAGTCTGGCTACCAGGTCCGCGGGCAGTTCAATGTTTTCCATGGTGCTGCCCAGGACGAACTCCCCAGGGTGCAGAATGAAGGGGATGTTGTCCTCCAGTTCGACCATTTCGGTCAGGTGCTCCAAACTTTGCTTGATGTCTATATACGGACGTGATGAATTGGAGAAGACCAAGACCTTACGGTCAAGATGCAGGTCTACGCTGGCGGGCTGAATGTCCGAAGCATCCAATGGACTGATGACAATCCTGCCCTGGTCCAACTCCTGGCGAATTGTCCGGTCACTTAAAACCATAGCTCCCCACTCGCTCCCGCCATCTGATTTTTCTTCTTAACAAGATTGTAGCGGCGGCGTCTCACCACCGCAACCGGCGGCATCAGTTTTGGGGTGCGGTAAGGACCTAATCCTTCGACAAGCTCACCACGAACGGAATTGGCCCCGCTCGTGGTGAGCCCTTAGGCAAGTCCGACTTTGTCGCGACTCTCGATGAACTCGTAACTCAGGACAGG
>JACZRM010000065.1 GCA_022576105.1 Chloroflexota bacterium
TCACGCAGGCTGATCTGAAGCAACATTACCGGGCCCACTTTGGGCCTTCAATCGCCACCCTGATCGTGGTGGGCGACGTCACCCTGGACGAGGTGCTGGCCAAGGCTGAGGAGGCCTTTGGTCAATGGAGCAATCCCGTCGCCGAGAAAGACCAGCCAGCCGAATTTATTGCCGCCGAGGACGCCGCAACCACAATTTATCTGGTGGACAAACCCGGGGCGGCCCAGTCGGTGATACGGGCTGGACATACCACGGTGCCCCGCAAGCATGAAGATTACTTCAAACTGCTTTTGCTCAATTTTGCCTTTGGAGGACAGTTCTCGGCGCGCTTGAACCAGAACCTGCGTCAGGACAAGGGTTACAGCTACGGTTTTAATTCCTCCATATCCTGGTACAGCCAGCCTTCTTTACTGGTGGCCGGCGGCAGCGTCCAGACCGAGGTCACCAAGGAATCGGTGGAAGAGGTTCTGCGAGAGTTCCAGGATGTACACGGCTCCCGGCCCATTGACGCGGAAGAACTAGCTGGAGCCAGGGATGGATTGCTGCGAGGGTATCCGGCTGGTTTCGAGCGCCCGGGTCAGGTGCTGGACCAACTGGTGCAAATGGTGGTGCATGATTTGCCCGACGATTACTTCCGCACGGTGCATCGGGAAGCCTCCAAAGTATCGCTGGACCAGGTCTCCCAAGTTGGCGCCCAGCGGATCCACCCGGACGGTTTGACGGTGCTGGTGGTGGGGGACCGTCAGGTGGTGGAGCCGGGTCTGCGAACGTTGGGACTGCCTCTGGTGCTCCTGGACAGCGATGGATTGGAGACTAGCTAAAAGTCCCCTTAATTCCCTCAATCCGGTTGCCTTGCTTATCTGGGACGCTCTCCCAACACCATGGGCAGGGTGATGGTTGAACCGTTGCGGTACAGTTCAACATCGACCTCCTGATCAACTTGGAATACCTGCCTCAGCAGACGGGTCAATTCCCTCACCGTAGTTACTTGATTGCCGTCCACTGAGAGAATGATGTCGCCGCGCAGGATGCCCGCGGAATGGGCTGGTCCGTTAATCAGCAGGGCACGAATAACAACGCCTTCGCTCACCGGCAGTCCAACTTCGGCGGCCACTTCTGGGATCAGATCGCCCAGGGAGGCGCCGATCCAGGCCCAGCGTACCCGCCGCAGCTCCACCAATTGGGCGGATACCAGGGCGATGGTCTCAGTATTTATGGCGAAACCGATTCCTTCAATCGGAGTGCGTCCGCCAGTGCTGCCCCGCCGCAGAACTGCGGTGTTAATCCCAACCAGTTCCCCGTTAAGATTCAACAGCGGGCCACCGCTGTTGCCCGGATTGATCACCGCGTCGGTCTGAATCAAGTCATACAGAGTCACGTCTTGGTCCACGTTCAATGAGCGGCCCTTGGCCGAAACAACTCCCACTGTCACCGTGAGGTCCCCAGGCAGGGCCAGGGCGTTGCCAATGGCGATGACCCAATCGCCCACCCGCAATGTCTCTGATCCTTTGCCGATGGGCAAGCTAGGATAGTTTCCTTCGGGTAGGCGCAGAACGCCCAGGTCGGATAGTCGGTCAGAGCCGACTATCTCTGCCTCCAACTGGGTGCCGTCTTCGGTGGTGACGGTTACTACGGAGGCCCCGCCGATTACGTGGCTATTAGTGATTACCAGACCACTGGGATCGAAAATTAGCCCGGTGCCGCTGCTGAAATTGCTGACCCGATTCCCCAGGAAGTCTCGGGTAACGAACTCTGCCACTATCGACACCACCGCCGGCCGGACTTTTTCCACCGTGTCGGCAATATTGGGGAACAGATACCCGGCGTTGACCGCTGCTGGAGTCGGGTCTGGGACCTTCGTCGCGATGGCAGGTGATGGCTTGGCACCAGCCGAGGGTTGGCTGGTAGCTGGTATCGCTGTTGGGGTAGGCGGTGCGGCGGCAGCGGTTGGGGGGCTTTGCTCGGTTGTATCAGCAACTGTCGTCGGTTGAGGCTCGGAGCCACAGGCTACCCCCAGCAGAACCAACATCATCAGGGCAACCGCCAAGGAAACCTTTAGCCGGCCCAATCTTCTAATCAGGGCGGCGCTGCGTTGTGATTTGTTGGTTCGTTGGCGTCGATTCTCCATATTCCGGTCACCATCTCCCTCGTGTCACCCTTTTAATTGATCCAGGTGGTTCTTGCCGTGGTTGCCGCCGGAAATTTGCTATTTAATCCGGCGGATGGCTTCTTTTTGGGCTCTAAACAGTGGTTCAACTCCGCTGCAGGCCAAAGCCAGTATCTCTGAAACCTTTTGTCTGGGGAAGGGCGAAGCTTCGGTGGCGCCCTGCAGTTCTACCAACTCTCCCCGGTCGGTCAGCACAACGTTGAAATCAACCTGGGCGCTAACGTCCTCCTGATAGCACAGGTCCAGCATCAATTCGTTGTCGACCAGCCCGACGCTGATGGCGGCTACCGGACTCCGCAGAGGAATTTTTTTCAGCACCCGCTGGTCAACCAACATTTTCAGGGCTTGATACAAGGCGACGTAGGCCCCGGTTATGGCGGCGGTACGAGTGCCGCCGTCGGCCTGAATCACGTCACAATCAATCTGTACCGTACGCTCACCCATTCCCGGCAGGTCGGTGGCCGCTCGCAGAGAACGCCCAATCAGGCGCTGAATCTCCTGAGAACGTCCGCTAATCCGGCCGCTGTCCCGGTCCCTAGCCGTGCGGGTGTTGGTGGAACGGGGCAGCATTTCGTACTCGGCGGTGATCCAACCCTGGCCCTGCCCCCTGAGGAAGGGAGGGACCCGCTCTTCCAATGAAGCGGAACACAGCACCTTGGTGAATCCCACTTCGATCAGGGCCGACCCTTCCGCAAATTTCTGGTAACCCGGGGTAATTGTGGTGGGCCTGGGCTCGTCCCAGCGCCTCCCGTCTGCTCTCGGCAAAATTTAATCCTCTGCCTGAAATTGTGATGAAAACGGAGATGAATTAGTTGGAAATAGATTGGGCTATCGATGCGGCGCGACTCTTGCCAGGTATCAGTATACAGGAAGTAGTCTGCCTCCAACCTGTTCCAATCTATAGCTATCTCCTGTCTATAGCTATCTCCCGGTTTCGACCCATAGGTTTTTCCCGTCGCTGACCAGCTCAATGGTGCCCTGTTCCCAGGTACGGTAAATACCCTCGACCCCTACCGCCTGTTCCAGTCTGGCCACCACGTCGGGGTGAGGGTGGCCGTAGCGATTCTCGGACCCGGCGGAAATTATCACCACCGATGGGTTGACCCGGGCCAGGAAAGCCGGGGTGGTAGAGGTCTTACTGCCATGATGGGCGACCTTGAGCACCTCGCTTTCCAGACCCGATGAACTATTAACGAGGTACTGCTCCGCCGGAGCTTCAATATCGGCCGTGAGCAAAAAATTGATCTCTCCGTAGGTCAGGCGAAACACCAAGGCATTGTTGTTGGCGTTGGCCTGGGAACCTGGCATCAGATCCACCGGTGGGTGTAATATCTCCAGAGTCACTGCTTCATCCAGCAGCAATGTTTGACCCGCGCTCAGGCTGACTACTTGGACTTTGCTCTGGGCGAGCCGGGCTTGCCATTGCGGGTACATGGCGCTGGTGGGGTCTTGATATCCCACCAGTACCGCGCCCACCTGGTACCGGTCAATTACCTCCAATAGCCCCCGGCTGTGGTCGGCGTCCAGGTGGGTCAGCACCACCAGGTCCAAACTGCGGTCGCTGGGAGCCATCGCCGCCGACAGCGCCCGGGTCGCGCTTTCGGCATCTGGGCCGCCATCCACCAGGACCTGCCTGCCGTTGGGGGTCACGATCAGAGCGCTGTCGCCCTGGCCTACATCGAAGAAATAAACGTGCAGATTCCCGTCAGACCCGGCCGGTATCCAGAGCCAGAGCAGCACCGACGAGACGGCTAATATGACTACTATCCCCAGGCTGGTCAGGGCCAGGGGAGTCGGCCGCAGCGGCCCGGGGTGTCCCAGGGTAGTGGCAGGCGCCAGTCTGGTGAGACGTTGCAGTAATTGCCTGACGCAGCGGTGGGCGCGGGGCAATAGCAGCAGTCCCATCAGCAATAAGTACCAGGCCCAGATCAGGGGAGGACCGACCCAATTGCCGGCGACGGTAAGACCCGGCGCTTGGGATACCAGAGTCAGCAGGTAGGTGAGCGGCACCCAGGCGGTTACGCCGACCAGCTGCCCTAATAGTGGATGGACCAGCCCGGCCACCGCGGTTAGCATCGATGCCACCAGGATGAAGGGTAGGGCCGGCAGCGCCAGGATGGTTATCGGGATGCCCAGCAGGGGAATCTGGTTGAAATTGAAGGCGACCAGCGGCAGAGTCGCCAGGACCGCCCCCAGCGACACGATCAGCGCGGCGGCCAGCCAGCTCCCAAGATGTCTGACCCAAATTGTCCACCAGCGATCGGCGGGGGTTGTTCCCTGCTGAATCGCGGCGGCGACTCTGGCCTGGTAGGGCAGAGCCACGATGATACCGGCCATGGCGGCGAAGCTCAGTTGGAACGAAATTTGCTTCAGCGCCAATGGATCGAAGGCGGTTATGACCAGGGCGCTCAGAGCCAGGGCGGGCAGAATGCTTTGCGGCCGTCCCAAACTAAGCGCCAGCAGGTACAGCGAACCCATCAATGCCGCCCGCACCACCGAGTCCGGCAGCCCGCTGATTAACGCGTAGCCCCAGATCGCCGCCAGCGGCAATAAAAGGTAAATTTGCCACCGTCTGCCGAAGGCCCCAGCTGACCCGCCCAGGGCCATGACCAGCAATATTCCGACGTGCAGGCCGGATATTGCCAGCAGGTGGGAGGCCCCAGTTGCTCGGAAGTTGTCTCTGGTGTCGCTGGGCAGTCCGCCCCGCAGTCCCAACAACAGCGCCTGGGCCAGCGAGGACTGGGGCTGCGGCAACGCGGATTCCAGGCTGGCGGAAAGGCTGCGACGCAGGCCAAATATCCGACCGGTTGCCCAGTTTTGGGTACTTTGTTCTGGCACCCATTCGACGTCCCGGGACCAGAAGACCCCGGCGATTCCCTGGTTTGTCAGGTAGGCAGGGTAGTCAAAGTTCTCGAAGGGTTCCGGCGCTTGCAAGGTCCCCGGCGCAGTCAGGAAATCCCCTTGCCGGAAATAGGGAGGCTCCCGGGTCGAAACCAGCGCGGCGGGAGGCTCCGCGTAAACTAGAGACTTGCCCGACAGGTCTTGCCAGCCATCGCCCCGATCAATGGCGTCGACATCCAATACAAACCGGGTCCAGCGGGCGGTGCTCTCCGGGTCGCTGGTTATTTGGCCGCGCAGAGACACCTGCTGGCTGTCTGTTACCACCAGGGGTAGGCTGGGTTCAACCATGACGGCAACCCGACCGATGCCCAGCAGCAGCACCGCCACCAGCAACGCCGGAAAAACCGAGCGTCCCGCCAATCGTAGCAGCAGACCCAGCGGCAACGTGGCGAACGCCAGCAGAAACACCGGCAGCGGGGCGACGTTGAGCTGGAAACCCAACATCAAGCCAACGAGCCAGGCTGCTGAAAGCAAAGCCAGCGTCATATCGAAGCGGCCCCGTGTAGATTAGTCGGTCTGGCAATTGCTGCTTGGGTCAATATCTGCCCTAGGGTGTTGCCACCGCCACCAAATCTCGAATCTTTTCGTAGGTACCGGCGCCAATACCGGTCACTGCGGTAATTTCTTCGATCGACGCAAATGGGCCGTTCTGCTGCCGATAGGATACAATCGCCTGGGCCTTGACCGGGCCAATCCCAGGCAGCGTGGACAATACATCGGCGGAGGCAGTGTTCAGGTTAACCAGGCCGCCATCGGTCTGGTTGCCCGGTAGTGCGCCCGGCGCCGGCGCTGAAGTGTCGGTAGCGGCCAGAGGCGGAGTCTCTCCCTCCTTGGAGATGTAGTAATAACCTTCATCCAGCACTCGCAAAGCCAGGTTTACGCGGTCCAGGTCGGCGCCCTCAATAGTACCGCCGGCCGCTTCCAGCGCATCCACCAGCCGGTCTCCCGGACGCAGCGGGTAGACCCCGGGGTCCCGTACCGCCCCGCTGATGTAAACCTGAATGTCCTCCGGCGGTAATTTTGGTGCGGGCGCAGAACTGCCTCCGGTTGAGGGGTCGCCCCCTGAAGGAGATGAGATTATCTGGATGGGGGCATTGCCATCCCCTTGGGCCAGCAAGATGACGGCGGAGGCAATAATGGCTCCGGCTGCCGCTGCCAGAGCAATGTAGGCAGCTTGCCGGTATACTGAGACATTCATCGATAGATTTCTCACCAAAGATCACTTACTTGTGCCCAATAGGGAATCCTGATTATAATTTAGTCCAATAGCTGGCGAAAGAGGTTATTCCGTGAGCACTGCGAAATCCACTGCCGACCGTGGCGACCTGTACGCATTCTTCAAGGGGCAGGTAGTCCCTCTGGGCGAAGCCAAGGTCGGGGTTATGACCCATGCCTTGCACTACGGCACCGCCGTGTTCGAAGGCATTCGGGGTAACTGGAATGAGGAACAGGGTGTGGTGAATATCTTCCGCCTGCGGGAGCACTACGAAAGGCTGCTGCGGGGTTGCCGTCTGCTGATGCTGGACATTCCCTACTCGGTGGATGATCTCTGCCAGATTACCGTCGATCTGGTGGAAAAGAATAAACACCAGCACGACATCTACATCAGACCCCTGGCTTACAAGAGCGCCGAGTTGGTGGCGAACCTGAAGTTGCAGGACCTGGAAAGCGACTTCACGCTGATCACCATGCCCTTCGGTAACTACCTTGGCACCGACACTCTGCGCTGCTGTACCTCTTCCTGGCGGCGGGTGGACGATTCGATGATTCCGGCGCGACTGAAGATCAGCGGCATTTACGTCAACAGTATTTTGGCCAAGACCGAGGCGACCATGGCCGGGTTCGACGAGGCCATCATTCTGAACCACGACGGCCATGTTTGCGAGGGTTCCGGCGAAAACCTATTCATGGTGGTGGACGGCCGCATCTACACGCCCAGTCTGGAGGATAATGTGCTCCCTGGCATTACCAGGGATACCATCATTCAATTGGCCCAGAGCGAGTTGGGTCTGGAGGTGATGGAGCGAAGCATTGATCGCAGCGAATTGTATCTGGCCGACGAGATATTCCTGACCGGCACCGCCGCCCATCTGACACCGGTGATCCAACTGGACAACCGCGATATCGCCGATGGTAAGACCGGCCCCATATCCAGCAAATTGCAGCAAATGTACTTCGACATCGTGGTGGGTCGCAACCCCAAGTACCTCCACTGGTGTACCCCGGCTGCAACCAGAATGGTGGCGGTCTAACCAGGCTGGGCCGACCCAGATGGCGGCGCCTCCTGCCGGCAGCTCTCCCTGCCGGTAACTCTCTCTGATTGATGATGACCGGCGCACCGGAAACCAGCATCCTGCTCTGGGCTACTAGCGCCCTGGCAGCCTACTTACTCGGGACTATCCCCACCGCTTACCTGGCCGTCCGCTGGCGGCAGGGCCAAGACATTCGGCGGCTGGGCGACGGCAATTCCGGGGCGGCCAACGCCGGTGTGATCCTGGGTACGCGATTTGGTTTGGTCATCGGAGCCTTGGACATCGGCAAAGGGCTGGCGGCGGTGCTGTTGGCCGCGCTGCTGTCAGACTCGCCGACCCTTCAGATGATTGCCGGGTTCCTGGTCATCGCCGGTCATAACTGGCCGGTATATCTGCAAGGGCGGGGCGGCCGAGGCGCTGCCACTGCGGTGGGCGTACTGCTGGCAATTGTGCCGGTGGTGGCGGTCCCGATGGCGGTGCTGGCGCTGATAGTTCTTTACCTTTTCAAAAGCTATTCCAAAGCTCTGGCTGCTCTGTATATCCCCCTGCCCTTTCTCGCTTTCTGGCCCGCCGGGTATTCCTACCCACTGGTCGCCTACGCTCTGGCGGTGCCGTTGATGGTGGGTCTGAGCCACTACCTCAGCCTGAGACGTAAGCCAGCGCCCCCAGCCTTATAGTCAGCCGGCAGGTGTTGACCGCTAGCTTACAATCTATGGCAAGCTGGCTAGAAACACACTGACTTTGCAGAGGATATACCTATGGGCTGGTCTACGCACCATCCGGTCGGTCTGATTCACTACTCGCCGCAACATTGCTACCGGGGCTACACGTTATTCGCCACCAATCGGGGCGGTTACCACGCCAATCTGATTGACATGGAGGGTCGGGTCTGCCACCGTTGGCACTCAACCGAGGGCATCGCCTATTGCTACCTGCTGCCCACTGGCAATTTTCTGCGTAGTGCGTTCCCGCCTACCGATGGAGGGCCTGTAGCCTCTG
>JACZRM010000347.1 GCA_022576105.1 Chloroflexota bacterium
GGGTGTTCCAGCGAGAATAGACGGCTGAAGCTGGGCGGCGCCCAGGTGGACAGGCCAACGCCGTGCCCGTACTGCAGGGCGAAGGCGGCCTCCTCGTTCTGGAATCCAAACTCTTCGGCCTTGGGCCACAACTTGACGATATCGGCGGTGGTGATGCCAGGCTTGACCACGTCGATGGACCGGTCGAGAATATCTCGACATTTCTTGTAGGCATCGATCTGGGACTGAGAAGCGCTGCCGATGGCCAGGGTCCGGTAGTAACAGGTGCGGTACCCCATGAAGCTATGCAGGATGTCGAAATAGACCTGGTCACCGGGCCGCAGGATTCGGTCGCTGAATATGTGGGGGTGAGGGCTGCAACGTTCCCCGGAAATAGCGTTGACTCCCTCCACGTGTTCCGACCCCAACTCGTAAAGCACCTTGTTGACCAGAGCCACTCCATCATTTTCCCGAACGCCAGCTCGCAGCATGGTGTAAAGTTCATCATAAGCAGCGTCTACCATGGCGCAGGCGGTATTGAGCAGGGTGATTTCGTCCTGGTTCTTGATGCGTCGGGCCGCCAGCATCAATTGCTGCCCGTCCACCACGTTCAAGCCTTCCCGTTGCAACGCAAAGAGCACCACCGGCTCAACCACGTCGACTCCGATGGGTTCGTTTTGCAGGCCCCGCATCTCCAATTCCGTCTTGATCTTCTTGGCCACGTCTTCGGCCAGACCAGCCTCCGGCGGAGTAGCGCCCCTCAGCGTGGAAATGCCGGCCCTGGAGCGCCCTTCCAGCCAGGGGCAGTACATCTGGTGGTGCCGGGCCGCCGAGCCGAAGTCCCACATGATTGGTTCATCATCCTGGGGAAGCAAGGAGTAACGGACCAGCTTGTCCAGTGCCCAGGTGCCGATGATGGTGGCGGTCAGGTACCGGATGTTATTCATGTCGAAGCACAGCAATGCGCCCAGGTCTGAGGCCTTGAGCATTTTCTTGATTCGGCCCAAGCGTTCATTGCGCAGGCGCTCAAAATTCACCCTTTCTTCCCAGTCCACACCCATGGTGCCAAAGCTCTTTAGCGACATATTGGGCCTCCTTAAAGTTCGGTCATTCTCAGGATTTTCTACTCAAGCAGGTGGGATTGTAATTTGGCGTTGGTTGAGAGTCAACGATGAGGGATGTGAACCAGGGAAATCGAAGATAGATTTTGCTGCAGTTACGCAGGAGGTCTCGATACGGCCTGTCGGCCCACTCGACCAACGTGTTGCAAGGGATGGGCGTGGGTTGAGTAGCGAAGCGTATCGAAACCCCTACATGAGTCATTAGCTTGAGGAATCTATATATTCCTTAACGATTGCCCTGGGTGTGAACGTTGATTGGCAGACCTAGGCTACCGGTGTACTATACGACGTCAGATCGCAATGCCAATCTAAATCACGCTCAAATCCCAATCAAAATTCATGGGGGCCATTATGTCTGGGAAAATAGAGGTTATTCACACCGCAGATCGCGACCCGTCCATCAATTTGCCATATGCTCCAGCCGTGAAAGTCACCGGAGGCTCCATGCTCTTTTTGGCCGGAGTCACCGCCGCCAAGACCTACCACAATCACCCCCACATTGAGGCCGAATTTGATGACATCCCGGAAGATATTTCGGCCCAGGTCCGTATGGCGCTGGAAAACGTAAAGAAATCGTTGGATGCCTGTGGAGCGACCTTCAGCCAAGTGGTGCAGGTAACCCGTTATCTGACCAACATCGACGAACAGGACCAGCTCAACGAGTTATGGTGGGAATATTTTGGCGATCACCGGCCGGGAACTGCCACCATTGAAATCACCCGGTTGGCGGCCCATCCCAAACTCAAGGTGGAGTTATCGGTGATCGCGGTGGTGGACTAAGGGGCTAATGGGCAACCGGCGGGTTCTGCCGGTACCAGTCGATTACCTCTGAGCCGGTTGCCGCCCACACGCCCTGGTGCCCCATGATGTAGCTGAGCGCCTGGCTGAAATAGCGCACCCGGAAAGGCTGGCCCATCAGCCAGGGCCGGAGATTCAGGACCATCAGGCGGCCATTGTCGGCGCCTTCCCGGTAGACGGTGTCAAACCTTGCCTTCACCATTTCCACGTATTG
>JACZRM010000066.1 GCA_022576105.1 Chloroflexota bacterium
CTTTGAGGCGATCCAAGACCCCAACCCAGTGGGACACTTCGTCAACAAGCAGGTGGTTGCCTCCACCATTGGCTTCTGCGACGAGAACGGTCAGAAGGCCAGGGAGAAAGGCGCGGAGGTGGCCTCTTGGTATTTAAACCAGAGCCGACAGCGCTTCGCTCTGGAGTGGGGCGGCGTCGACCCGGACTCGGTGCCCGACGAGTACAAGTTCTACGTTCAGGGTGGCCCTTCCGCGGACCCGCAGCAGCAGAAACCTCCCAGCCAGGAACAATTGCTGGCCGGAGGCGGCTACTGCGTGGGAAATCCCGATGATTGTATCAAGGTCATTGAGGAGTTTGAGGCCATGGGCGTAAACGAGATCATGCCCATCTTCCAGGCCGGCCACGCCACCCACCAAGAGGTGATGAACTCGATCAGGCTATTTGGGAAGTACATCATTCCGCACTTCCGTGAAAAGGAGCGGCGGGACAAATCGGCAACCTTGTAAGGTGAGCAGTTCTCCCTCCCCTGGTGGGAGGAAGCGAGAGGGGGGGGACAGTCACCCCCATCCCATCCCACCCCAGCCCTCCCTCTCGATGGGCTTTGTTCCAAAAGTCGGGATTAGGTCTAGTTTGTTGAATAATCTTAGGAGCCCTTCGATAAACTCAGAGCCTGCCCTGAGTTCATCGAAGGGACAGGTCTGTCGAAGGGATGAGGGTGAAACCCCCACTTCTATCCTCTCCCGCCAGGTGCGATAGTTCTCCCTCCCACCAGCGGAGATAGCCAGATGGAGGGGGATCCCCAAGAGGCGATCACGATCTTAACCAGCGATTAACAGGAGGAACATATGAGTCTGGATGTCTTTGATGTCAGCGGCCAGAAGGTCCTGATCACTGGAGGCGGGCGGGGTATCGGCAAGGGGATTGCGTTGGCTTTTGCCGAGGCCGGCGCCGACGTAGCAGTCAGCGCTCTGACCACCACCGGGGTGAACCAGGTGGCGAAGGAGGTGGGAGCTTTGGGCCGACAGGCCCTGGCCCTGACCGGCGATGCCACCAAGTCCGCCGATATGAACCGGGTGGCCGAACAAGTCCTGGCTGAGTTTGGACATCTGGATGTGCTGGTCAACTGTGTCGGCGACGCCATCCGCAAGCCCCTGGTGAAACTGCCGGGTGGTACGACCGAGGGCATGACTGATGAGGAGTGGCATTTTATTTTGGACATCAACCTGACGGAGGCCTTCCAGGGTTGCCGGGCCTTGGGGCCGCACCTGCTGGAGCGGGGGCAGGGTAGTGTGATCAACGTTTCCGGTTGGGCGGCGTTTCGAGGACGCCCGGAGTCGTCGGCCTACGATGCCGCCAAAGCCGGGGTTATGCGGCTCACCGAGTGCCTGGCCCAAGAGTGGGCGCCCTTCGGCGTGCGGGTCAACTCCATTGCCCCGGGCAGTTTCCCAGACCCGGAGCAAATGTCTGAAGAAGCCTACCGGACCCGGGACGAGGGAGCCAAGGGTCAGGTGCCGTTGGGTCGGGTGGGGCGCTTGAAGGAAATCGGTTACCTGGCGGTCTTTCTCGCATCCCCGGCGGCCTCATATGTAACCGGGCAGACCTGGGCGGTGGATGGCGGAATCAGCATCAAACACCCCTAGTAATTGTACGGGCATAGGTCTGGTTTTGATGCGTTAAGGGGCGGCTGAATAACCGCCCCTTTGTTTTTGGTTGGGGTATGGGCCTGCGTATGGTGTGCGGTGTAGATTATATCTGCGCCATAGCTGTATTGTGTTACGTATGATACTTGTATTCCAGGCTAGACCGGGAACCAGACCGGGAACCAGATTAGGAAACACAATCTGAATAAATTGTGGCCTTGCGTTAGCAAAACCATTATGGTTACATAGATTAAGGGCAAGAAATCTGTGATGTATTTGATGGATTTGATGTGGTAAACAGTACCTACCTGCAAAAAGAAACAGCAATCATCCGAATCATGATCGTCGAGGATGAAGGACTCTTCCGGGATATGCTCAAGATATCCCTGAGCGGAGTTCCCAATCTGGAGGTGGTGGAGGCGGTGTCCGATGGCAACGCAGCCATTGAGGCAGCCGACCGCGTGTATCCCGATGTAATCCTGATGGACATTGAGTTGGGCAGCGATCCCAACGGAATCGCGGCGGGTCGCGCCATCAAGCAAGAGCACCCCGAGATGGGCATCGTAATACTGTCTTCGCATCGGGAGCGTCAATACCTGAGCCTTATTTCCGCCGAAGAATCGTCGGGCTGGTCCTACCTGCTGAAACAGTCGGTAAGCGACTCCGGCGCGCTGGCCCGAGCTATCGAGGGAGCAGCTTCCGGTCTGGTGGTGATGGACCCGACAGTAGTCAACAGCCTGAAACCCAGGAAAGGCTCAATTACCGCGGGACTGACCCCCCGCCAGCAGGAAGTGCTAAACATGATGGCCCAGGGCTACAACAATGCGGCCATTGCCGAAAAACTGGTGCTGGGAACCAAGTCGGTCGAGAACTACATCAACGCTATTTACCAGGAACTCAACCTGAGTCATAGCGGCCCGCTGCATCCCCGGGTCCAAGCAGTGTTGAATTACATCAAGGACAGCGTCTAGCCATCGGGACAACCGCAACCCGTTAAATATACAGATTCTAAATTTATAGCCCACGCTAAGGCAGCGTGGGCTTTTATTTAGTCTATTCCCAGGACAAATCACCGAACCGGGTCGATCAAGGGCAACTTGCGTACCCCTAGCACACCGGATTAACATGGACTGGTGATTGCCTTGGTTGCAGAATCATCCCCTGAGAAACCGGAGACGGTAGTTGTTCAACATTAAATCTGACCACGCAGTTTGCGTCGAAGGGCTGCACAAGAGCTTCGGAGATTGGCCGGTGCTCTGGGACTTAGACTTGCGAGTGAATTGGGGTGAGTGCGTGGTGATCTTTGGCGCAAATGGAGTCGGCAAAACCACTCTGTTGCGCATCCTTTCCACCCAGGCCAGACCTGAATCCGGCACCGCCACCGTCGCCGGTTATGACCTGCGCCGACAGGCGGAGTCAGTCCGACGGAGGGTGGGAGTGGTCGGGCACCAGGGCTTTCTCTACGAGGACCTGACCTGTCAGGAAAACCTGGTATTTTATGGTCGGCTGTTTGGGATTGACGACGTCGAGCAGCGAGTTCAAGCCGTAATTGCTCAGGTAGGGCTGGGCCGGCGCATCGGACATAGGGTCAAAACCCTTTCACACGGGTTGCAGAAGCGGCTGGCTATCGCCCGGGCGATACTGCACCAGCCGCAGGTCTTGTTGTTAGACGAACCCGAGGGAGGCCTGGACCAGGAATCGCTGTCCATGCTTGGTGGCTTGCTGTCAGACTGGACTCAGGCCGGTCGGACTGTGATTATGACCACCCACAATATCGAACGCGGCCTGGCCTGGGCCGACCGGATGGCGGTGCTTGATGACGGGAAAATTCAGTTTCAGGAGCCGGCGGCATTCCGGGATCCTGGCCATCTACAGCGGGTGCTAGCAGGTTCTCCTCCCCCAACCCCTGGGCCGACCGGCAGAGAAACCAGTGGGTAGATTATTGCTGCCGGTGGGACTGATCCTGTGGAAAGACATACTGCTGGAATTTCGGTCCAAAGACATTATCCTCTCGGTGGCGGTGTTCGGTCTCCTGGTGGTCATTGTCTTCAGCTTTGCGCTGAACGTCACGCCTCGTTTGGTCACCCAACTAGCGCCGGGAATACTGTGGGTCGCCTTCGCTTTCGCCGGAATCCTGGCGATGAACCGGGCTTTTGTGCGGGAGAAGGAGCAGGGCGGGCTGGAAGGCTTGCTGCTGACCCCGGTGAGTCGGGATGCCATCTTTCTGGGGAAGGTCCTGGCCATTTTTATCTTCATGCTGGTCATTGAATTCATCTTGCTGCCGGTTTTTGCCGTTATGCTGGGATTCTCGGCCTTTTCCTTCATGTTGCTGCTGACCATCGTCCTGGCCACCCTGGGATTCGCCACCGTTGGCACCCTGTTTTCGGCCATTGCAGTGCAAACTCGCTCTCGCGAAATCATGCTGCCGGTGCTGTTCTTCCCCATTGTCTTGCCGGTGATAATTGCCGCCGTGGAGGCTTCCACCCAGGCCATTGGCGGCGATGGGGGCGTGGGAATCGGCCGGTGGCTGCCGCTGATCGGCGTGTTTGACGCCTTGTTTCTGGTAATATGTCCCTGGGTATTTTCCTTCGTGGTTGAGGAGTAGGGCATCGTGGCGATTGCAGAACCGGCGGGACGGACCGATACCAGACCAGGGTCTCTATTAACCTGGCCCAATTTACTGGTGATTTTGGGTGCGGTGCTGATGTTGGTGGACGTTTATCTGATTTTTATGGTGGCCCCCACCGATTCGGTGCTGGGCAACGTGCAGCGGGTATTTTACTTCCACGTGCCAATGGCCATCATGTCTTTTTTGGCTTTCACGGTGGTGTTTGTCGCCGGGATTCTTTACCTGGTCAAACGCAATGAAAAGTGGGACCGGCTGGCCCACGCGGCCGCTGAGGTGGGGGTGGTCTTCGTTACCCTGGCTCTGATCACCGGAATCATCTGGGCCAGGCCGGTGTGGGGTGTGTGGTGGACCTGGGAGCCGAGATTGACCACCACGCTGATTTTGTGGTTGATCTATGTCTCCTATCTGATGATTCGGGCTTACGCTCCCAACCGCGCCCAGGGCGCAGTCTACGCCGCCGTAGTTGGGATAGTGGGGTTTGTGGATGTGCCAATCGTGTATTACTCGGTGCAGTGGTGGCGGTCGATTCATCCTTCGGCGGTGGTCGGGCCGTTGTCCGAGGCGGGCGCATTGCAGCCGGTGATGCAGGGCATCCTGCTATTTTCTTTTGTGACCTTCCTGGTGCTGTTCCTGTACCTGGTGCAGGAACGAATGGGACTGCGCTCCCTGGAAGACCAGGTCAGGATGCTGAGATTCTCGGCACGCAAGACCGGTCGCCAGCGATAGTCCGGAAAAGGAATTCTTCGTGTTTACTTTGCTTCAAGTCAATATACCGCCGTCAAACCTGCCCTTTTTGTTTGCGGTTTTTGCGGTGACCTGGGTGGTCTTTTTTGCCTACGCCTTCTTCATATCCCGGCGGCGTCAGGAGGTCCAGCGAGAGATTCAGGACTTGAGGCAAGCCCTGGAAGAGGATGCACGGCCCGCAGAGGCCCAGTCGGTTGAAGAGTCCTAGCTGGTAAAAAACCTACACCACGGACGTCGCGCTGACCGGCTCGGTCGGCGGCAGGCTGAAGGTAATATCGTTTAATTCCTGCATCGCGGCGTGCCAGCTTTGGTTGAAATCCTCATGTACCTGCTTGTCCTTAGGTGGCGAGTAGGCCTCCCGGGACAAGCGCTCTTCAATAGAGCCGGCAAAGCTGTCCACCGGGCCCCAGAATTTGGTGGGCAGCGATTGGCGATAAAACTCCAGGTTGCTCTTGGCTTGACGGTATCGCTTGTTGGCTTCAATCTCCATTGAGGTTTCTTCCGGGTGGGCGTGGTGCCATTGGTGGACGTTCAGGTGGTGTAATTCTCGACGGCGTTCAATCAGGCTAAGAGCGGACCGTTGCAGGTCTTCCATTGCCGCTGCCAGCTTGTCACGCCGGGGAACCGGTGTCGTGGGAGTAGTCGCCCTGGTAGGAAGGCCCTCAACGTCAGTTTTCTGCGCTTGCCGGCTGGCGCCGACGAACATCAGGAAGGTTAGCCAGCCGGTGCCGATGGCAATCATGCCCAGGCCTACACTGGTCAAGATTACTTCCACTATCGGTAGAAACGGATGGTGGGTGCCGATCAACATGGTGACGCCCCAAGTTGCCAGCGCCAGCCCAACGGAATTCAGCCCCACCACTGAAAATATCTGATTCATGCCCCTCACCACCCCCAATCTTGGAATCAGCCTAGCATCATTGCCGGGTCACGTCCAGGATAAAACAATGCGGATTTCTGGTTTCCCGTCCAAATAAGTAGTTTATGTAGGGCTTGATAACGAAAACCGAAGTGTCCACGCTGCAATTAGCAGCCTTAAATGCAAAGCGTCAACCAACGGGCAATCGCATCTCCTATGGCTTGCCTGGGGTCTTTGCGAGGAGCGTCAACGACGAAGCAATCTCATCCCCGTGAGATTGCTTCGCTTTCGCTGGCAATGAGGGCGAAGCGGTTCTCAGATGCGATTGTCCTGGCGACAACCCAGGTAAACCTGGAACACTCACAGCTTGAGTGGTATCATGTTCTTGCTAATACGCCTTGAATCTGCGCTGGGCGACGAGACGTATAGTTAGCGGACGATTCCATATTAGGGGAGATTTAGTGGTGGGGATAAATCAAGATTTCGATCAGGGAATGATTGACGACCGTAGTTTGGAAGCTGGCTTAGAAGGCAGCTCTGGCGCCAGTCACATCAGCCGGTTCATCATTTTGGCAGTGGTGGTGTCACTGGCCATCGGCTATATGATTTATGCCGCTTTCCCAGGCAATACCCGATACTTCTTGACCGTCAGCGAATTTATGGACGGACCGGAATACCAGGATGGCCGGATGGTGCGGGTTTCCGGTAAATTGGTGGAGGAGAGCTTCTTGCGTCAAGATGGCTCTACGTTGTCCTATTTCCAACTGGCCGATGACGGCGCCGGCTCTGGAGTTCCGGTGAATGCATCTTATGTTGGCGTAGTGCCTGACCTGTTCTTCAATCCTCATTCGGCAATTATCCTGGAAGGCAAGTATACGGATGCGCAGGTATTTGAGGCCGACAGCATTCTGGTGAAATGCCCCTCCAAGTACCAGGGCCTGGAAGAAGAACAGAAGTTAGAAGAACAAAAGTTAGAGCAAGGACGGCAACTTCGGGTGACAACCAGTAGTTGAGTAGCCCCTAATAGCGTTGAAGCTGAGGGTCCAGGGCTGCTGAGTCAGGAGTCGGACTTCGGTGATTGGCCTTTTTCCTTGGTTAGTTCGGTGATTGACTGCTTGAACGACGGCGGGGGCGTCACCTTGGGCAGCCTGGCCAGAATCCCGATGGTCGCCGCCAGGGTGTCAATGAACGCCCGGCAGGGGCCGCAATTATTCAGATGGGCTTGTATCTTGGAATAGCGTCGGGCGGAAAGGTCGTTTTCCAAATAGGCTGAACCCAGTTCTCGGGCGTCCTGGCAGTCCAGGTTCCCCCGACCAAACAATTTCCTGAATATTCGAGTCATTGTCGCCATTCTCCGTATTCTAAGGCTGACGGGCCGGTTCAGCAACCTAATAATTTTCCCGTGGAGGATCCTGCGCCGGCGTCAGGGGATAGACTGATAACAGATCTTCAGATTGCACTTGCCTCCAGCGTCTCCGGCACGTTGCTGGCGGCGCTGGAGAATTGGAAGTAGACAGACTGCTTATATTAGATGCACAATCTACCGTAATGGTTGCATCAGCAAGGCCAGCAAGCCAATGAGCGAAGAGGTCCAATATTCATTCGAAAGCATCGTCGAAGAGTTCGGTGACTTCGTATACAACTTGACCTACCGTATTCTGGGGAATCCCGACGATGCTGAGGATGCCGCTCAAGAAGCGTTTCTAGCCGCCTATCGCAACTTCGATCGTTTTCGTGGCGAGTCCAAGGTAAGCACCTGGCTCTATCGGATTGCGACCAACGCGGCCCTGATGCGTTTGCGCAAAGACCGCAATAAGCGCACGCTGACCGAGACCGGTTACGACGATATGCATCTGGTTAGCCCCACCGACGGGCCGGAGAAGCTGGCCTTGAACAGTGAATTGCGGGAGCACCTGGAAGGCGGATTGGACCAACTGCCGCCCAATTTGAAAGCTGCGGTAGTGTTGCGTGACGTTCAGGGGCTGAGCAATGAGGAGGCCTCAGAAATAGTGGGGATTTCAGTCTCGTCGCTGAAGGCCAGGCTGCACCGGGGCCGGGTTCTGCTGCGCAAGTACCTGCAAGATTATATCGATACCAGAAACTAAAGGGGAAAAGAGAGAATAAAAGCTGAAACTTGGGAAAATTAAAAAGCCCGGCTCACTGGCCGGGCTTTTTGGTGGTCCGGTTCGATATTCCTAGATGGTGTAGTTGTCCATCAGCTCTTCCATCGAGTGCTGACGGTTCTTGCTCCATATGTCCTGGATTCGGGAATCTAACGAAGGGCGACTTTTGTCCTCGTAGATGACGCCGATGGGCAGTCCTCTCTTCTGAATTATTGAGTGGGCGGCGGCCTTGTCCGACGGGTCATGGTCTTCGGGTATGTCCCAGATCAACGGTTCAA
>JACZRM010000348.1 GCA_022576105.1 Chloroflexota bacterium
GGTCACCGACCGGAGCATCGCGAATCATGGGGAAGACGGCAGGACTCTCACTTAACTTCGCACCAAACCTGTCCAACTAACGGGGTCCACCTCAGCCCAAGACTTGAATTCCACCAGCGCCCTCTTCAGCCTTCAGGTCGCCACCAATAGCGCTGCCGGAGATATGGATCCCTCCGGTGCTGCCCTTAACTTGAAGATCTCCATCTACAGAACTATCTGAGACATTGATTCCTTCGGCGCCTTCAGCCTTCAGGTCGCCGCCTATCTTCGCTCCGTTCTTGACATCCAATATGCCGCCGCTCTCGACTTTTACATCTCCATCCACCTGGGCGCCATCCAAGACGCATACCTGGCCTGACTTGACCTCCACGTCACCGTCAACGGTCCCAGACAAGGTCCCGGCGCAAAGAATTTCATCAGCATGTATTTGATCTGCCGGCACGCTTCCCAAGGCTGCCAGCAAAATAATCAACGCTACTACGAGGCCTGCTGTTCTCGGCATACTCAATGCCCCCTTTTCCTGCCCGCTGAAACCTGGTCTAAGATTGAAGGTGTAATGCTCTGCGACGGACGCTTTCTCTACCGCCAGCTATCCGAATCATGCCAAACGGCATCTCGTAGATCGAGAACGCCACAGTGGCGATCCTGGTCAGCGTTGACAACCAACCTGACCGGACCGCCGATCACAACCGGTTCAAAAATACTTGACCAATGTGAACTTGTTATGGTTCTTCCAGTTCTGAAACGGGCCGGTCTGGTGGTCTTTCGGGGCCATTTTATCGACTATCTGTTAGAGCCTTTGGTTGCCATAGTTATGGTGAGAAGATAAACCTCCCGGTCACAAATTCAAGTAGAAACTAACTCTATTTCGTCTTCGTGAGACCTGGACTTACGCTGGCCGGTGGGGGTCAAACCGAGCAATATCCGCCTATGGGACATCATGATGCATCCTGGATTGGGCATACCAGCCTGTCGACCAAGAAACGCATTGGCAATACATTGGCAATACTTGGAAGGAGCTGGCCTAGTAAGACCGCCCAGATGTCCAGGCCCGCCTCCACAAGGCTTGATCGGGAAGCTACCGAGCCAAGTTGTTGGAGGCTCTCCAGGGGGGTAATGTCCTCAGTTCCATCAATCCTTTGGCGGTTGAAATTGGGGCCAGGCACTGGGCGCCAAAGCACAGGTAAAGTGCCGGATCCTTTTTCAAGGGGAAACCCAACGAATTGATGCGGTCGGCGTCCTGATCCGGGTCAAGGAGTTGGATCACCCGGTGTGGCGCGTAAAGACGATGCGCGCTACGCAACAAGCGACGGGTCTTGGCTTGGCCGGACGGTCCGACCAGCGCCAGATGAACCGGGCCATGATTCAACATATCCCAGGCCCGGCCCCAGGCAGCCCCGGCCGGCAGAAATAGCCGCTCCTCGTCCTCCTCCATGCGGCGCGACCCTCTTGGCCCTAGATAGCTGCTGCCTGGTGCAACATCCTGAAACACCTCCAAAGCGTCGCGGCCCAATTGTAGATAACGCTGGTCACCGGTGAGGCAGTGCAAGGTGAGCAGAGCTTCGGCCAGCAGCGAGTTCTCCATAACCGACTTTTCACCAACCAGCAGCAACTCAGAGGCAGGGTCGCTTACCGCCAGGTCGTAGAACCCTCCACTGGGATCGCCGAACCGCTCGATGATACTTTGTACGATCGCAACGGCATTTTGCAGGTGATCCGGTCGGCCGGTGGCTTGGTGCAAGGCAAGGAAGGCCAGCAGAGGATGGAGATCGTCCTCCAGGGCGGAGGCAGATTGTCGCGACCCGCCAACCAGGTGGGTCATACCCAAGTCTGGACTCCAACATTCTTGCCAGAGGATTTCTAGAACACGGGTCGCGGTCTGCAAATAAGAGGACGTTCCCAGCACGCCAGAAGCCTTGATCAGCGCGCCGGCTACCAGCCCGTTCCAACCGGTATAGAAAGTGGGATCGACAGCAGGACGTTCCATTGTCTCTCGATCTTTCCACGGGGAATGGTAGTAACGCTCACCGGCGTCCTGGCTGGCGCGAAACAGTCCTCGGGGGCGGTCATACAAGACTTCCATCAAGTATTTC
>JACZRM010000067.1 GCA_022576105.1 Chloroflexota bacterium
AAACATGTCCAGAACGCTGCCTCGCTTCACGGCGGAAAGAATGCCTAAAGGTACTCCCAGCACCACTGAGAAGGCAAAGGCGGCCAGCCCAAGCTGGAGGGTAGCTGGAAATCGCTCTAGGATGATCTCCATAGAGGGCCGGCCCTCACTGAGGGACTCTCCGAATTTTCCCCTAAGGGCATCTTTAATGAATATCCCGTACTGCAGGTAATAGGGCTTGTCCAGCCCCATGTTCTCCGTCAGCTTGTCCCAGTCCTCCTGGGTGGAGTAATCGTCCAGATAGATGTGCCTGGGGTCCCCGGCCGCCCGGCTCATGATGAAGATGATCAGGGATACCGCCAACAGGGTGACTATTGCCATCAGGAAGCGCCGTACCAAGTATCTCTGCATGTAGCCCTACGTTACCTCCCTAAAATTGCCCCCCACGATCGGGTTGGAGGGGCTCGGAGGATTCTATAGTTGGATTCGAGGGAAGGGCAGAATCTAATGGGGAAGCCGCCCCGCCTCGCTCGAGGCGCCGATGGCCGGGCTGGCGGCCACGGAGCGAAACTTGGACCACCCTCTCCGTACCTTGATCTCATGGGCAACACCTATCACCAAGGCTGCCGCGTTAGCTCCCAAGGTGGCCCCCATGGATGTGTAAGTGATGGGGGTAACAGCGGGTCCGACGCAACATTCAACCTCCTGGTTGGCGCCGAATTGAAAACCTCCCCAGGCTCCCCCAATACCTGACAGCACCAAGGCCAGCCCCATGGCCAACAATATCGGCGGTGGTGGGGTCCGGTCAACCCTCAAGAAGGCAATATACCCGCCCAGCGCTGCCCCAAGGCCGGCGCCGATCATGAAGAAGACCAGTAGGGTAGCATGGGAGGCAGCACCGAAGAAGACGAACATCGCCCAGGCTATCCCTATTCCAATCACGCTGAACACAGCCGATAGGAGCAACCCCAAGACAGTGCGCCCGGCGAGAACCAGGACCGGTTGTATTAAATCCATCTGTCCTCGCTGGGCGCTAACTGCCACCTAGACGATCCAACTTTCGTACCCTTCTGTACGTTGGCGCCGGGCTCTCCGGCTTTGACTTACCGAACTGTCCTGTTTTTGGTATTATCCTCGACCCTACTTGCGGTGCTGCATGAACTCGTACCCGTTGATTTGCCGAACATCGGTGGTCTTCACGAATTCGCCCCAAGGCTCAAGCCGCGGTCCCACCGGCCAAACCGCGTCCATCGTGTAATAGCGGAGATCGGTGAGCGCGTTGTCCAGCAGGAAAATCCCGATCTCCTTTTCCAACTGATTCCGTTTTACCGGGTTGACGGCGGCCTGCGCCTCGATCATCTTCGCTTCCTGCCATGGATGCTCCAGGCCCCGGTTGAAGGGGTTCTGGGAGAGGTAGCTTCCATAGCCCTCAGCCGGCGTTGGGCCGACGGCCCCGGCGTGGCAGGTTGCCCCCTGGTAGGTGCGGGCCACCAGCTGCGGACGCAGGGTGCCGTAGGGTATGCGCTGGAACTTCACATCCAACCCGATGTCATTCCAAAACTGGGCGATGATCTCGCAGGACTCCACCTCAGCAGCGGCGCCCCGAATGGATGGGGTCAGGGTTATCTTGAACCCGTCGGGGTAGCCATTATCGGCCAGTAATTTAATGGCGCCCGCCGGGTCGTAATCTGGTAACTGCCGGCCTTCCAGAAGGTCCTGGGCATTGGTGTAGCCTGAAAGAGGCATAGTGGTATGGCCGAAGCCGGCAAGGATGGTATCCACCATGGCCTGCCGGTCCATGGCCATGAACAATGCCTTCCGAACGTTCTTGGCCCGTTCCCACTCAGGAGAGTCTAAGTCCGCGCTGGCCGATACCCAGGGTAAGTCCGGGTCGTAGCCCGGCCGCGTCTCAACGCCGGGAATCGGGTACCAGTTGCCGTAAATCCGGGTCCTCATCAGGACAGCGTTGGGAATCGACATCGTGGTGGCTCCCTCAATACCTTCCACTAGAGGAATGGTGTCGAAGGACATCAGGAAGGTGTCCAGTGCCCCGGTCTGGAACCCGGCGATTCGGGAAGACTCTTCGGGGATCTCCCAGAAGACCAACTCGGCGAAGGCCGGAGTCTGGCGCCAGTGGCCCTCCACTGCCTCCATCCTCCAGAACTCCGCGGTTTTGGACTCTACAATCTCCCAGGGGCCGGTGGCGGCGATATCCTGTTTGGCCGCCTCGACGCCAATTTCCTCGCTTTGCTTCTTGCTCACGATAAAGGTAGCGGAACCGGCCGGGACCATGAACCACTGCTGGGCCACGATGTTCACAAGGGGCTCCCCGGTATGGACTATTACGGTGTAGTCGTCCGGAGTCGATGAGCCCTCCCGGTCTTCCCAGAATTTCTCAATCTGGCCGGCCCGAGGGTGCTTGCTAAGGCGAACCCCCTGCATGGAGTAGACCACGTCCTCGGCGGTCATCTCGCCGTAACCTTTGTGGAACTGGACCCCTTTCTGGAGGTTGAAGGTCCAGGTGAGGAAGTCATCGGAAATGCTCCAGGATTCGGCCAGGTTGCCGAGGTGGTTACCGTCCTTATCCTGCCGTAACAGCCCTTCGCCGATGGGCGCCGTCCCTTGGACGAAGATCTGGGGGTTGGTCATCACCTCGGGATGGACGAAGAAGGGCCCCATCTCCTTCAGGCCGACGTTGAGCGTGCCTTCGGGTTTCATTACCTCGGCCGGCTCCTTCATAGCCTCAGGGGCCGCCGTGGGGGCCGCCTTAGGGGACGCGTCGACATTAGCTTGAGGGTTAGACTCAGGGGGTGTGTCCGCCTTAGCGGCTGGCGCGGCTGGCGCCACAGTGTCATCAGCCGCCGGCGCAGCGCCGCCACAGGCGACGATGAATGCTAATCCTAGAAGTACCGCGGTTATTCCCAACAATTTTGTCTTAATGGATCCATGAAACGCCATGATTGCCCTCCTCGTGGGTGCTAATTCGAGCCAAATATTTGGTTCTCTAGATTGAAGTTCTGGGTGGTAGACCCAGAACTTGGTAACTTGGCTGATTCAATTCCTTTTGACAAATCGCTTCGGCTAAACTACAGCATGACGTGTTTAGACACGTTCTCCACTTGGGCCTCAGTTGATTTATTGGAACGACGATTCACCTGGGGCCGCTTTTCATAATCCCTATACGAGCTAAATTGCCGCGCTCAGATCCTCCTAGTTCCCTTATGTACGTGCCCAAACATCTGGTTAGATTCAATTGATGGGCGAGAATCCGCACCTTAGTGCTGCCAGACACGCCACATTAATTGGTGATGATTTTCACCTTTACCTGCCGGATGCCCTGATTCTACAGTACCATTGAGAACTTCCATTAATCAGTTTGTTCTTCGGCTCGGTTCAAATAGCTGCCAGGTAATATAGGGTAACAATCTGGGGTCGTCAACCCGTTACGATATGATAGTCTGGAACCCAATATATGTCTTTGCCCGATACTGTGGCCCGCCCAGTCTTAGGGGAGTTACATAACCTGGACTATCGGCGCACATTCTCGCTGGATGGAGTTTAAACTGGCCAGATTTGAGAGATTGTTTTGACTGAGCAGTCATTAAATTTCTACCGGGAAAATGCCTGACGTTACTCGCAACTTTCCCCTGAATTTGCCCTTTGCGTGTACAACAACACCACACACCACGCCCTGAACAGCGAACTGGATATGATCAGGCATATGACCAGCCTTCCCCCAGGAAAGCTCAGCCTGGACGCTGGTTGCAGTGCAGCAACTTGTCTCGTAGCGTCTACTTTCCCCTTCGAGAAGTTCCCTGGTAGCTGGGGCTGATACATTGCCTGACGTCCCCAGTGCGCGGAGCGCTGCCTGAGCAAGCAAGACCGCGTGTTCGGCGACGCTGAAAACCGGCAAGGTTTACGCTGGTGGTTATTGAACAAGTATTCAAAGCCACCTGATTCGGTGTTGTTTGAAGAATCCGGGGGTTGTTGTGGTGGGAGGAGCGTAGACGGGTTCAGATATGAGAGGACATAGCCTCGTAGCAGCGACGGATAATTTCGGTGGTCGATATCCCAGGCGTATAGGGAACTGTGCGAAATATCCCCATCGAGATGGGCACTTTGTAAATACACTCTATTCGGTCTTGGGCGTAATCGTCACCATGAACTACCAGGTCGATCTTGTGTGTCTCAATCCAGGCATGATCCATGATCCATGGAACGTCGCCCACCACCTCGTCCACGTAGCGGCAGCCGGCGACCGAAGCGACGCGCTCTTCCATATTTAATATGGGGTTCCGTTTATTGGTCTGGACAGCCTGGTCGGAACAAATGCCAACCAGTAGATAGTCCCCAAGAGCGCGGGCCTTTCTGAGAAACTCAACATGTCCGTAGTGAAACAGGTCAGCCACCATGTCGACGTATACTCGTACCAACGTACCGTCACTCCCTCCACGAGGCGTGGGCTAATCGATGGAAAGCGGCAAACCTAGCTACCACGGCAACGGCAACGGCAACGGCAACGGCAACCAATGTCCATACCAAATGGTTCATGAGGAGTCTAACCACTCGGATGTGATTAGGCCCTCCCCGGCCGCCAATCGCAGCCAGAATCCTCTTTCTTTCGGCATCGGTCTTGGCTCTTACGTAGGGCGTCAGCATCGCCCTGAGGTGCGCGGCCAATCCTAGGGCCAAGGCGGACTCAGCGCAAAAAAGCGAGATGCCCGGTAAGAAGGTCTGAATACCGGTATAGTACCACTGCGGTCAAATAGGGCAATGCCCAAATGACAACGAAATTGGTATGCCAGTCCAATGTCGCGTAGAATATGCGCCCTCCCCAGAGGCGGCGCTCTTTCCCCCGGCAAATCGGCCTCAAGGCAGCCGGCGGGGCAGCGCGCTTCATGGCTTGCTTCCTGGTTTCAATCTGGGGGGTTTCAATCTGGGGACGCCCAACCGAGAATAGCCCGGCCGCCTGGAATGCATCATCGTTATATTGGGAAACAGACGGGAACACCGGGCTGCTGGGCTAAGAAAACAAAACGGCAACAGTGTCGAGTCAGTAACCGGGTTTTGCTCCAAAAGTCGGGCTTAGGGATCGCTTTTGCAACAATCTTAGGATGCCCTTCGACAAGCTCAGGGCGAACGGACAAACCCGCTCGTGGTGAGCCCTTCGACGAGCTCAGGACAGGCCCGTCCATCCATGAGTGGGTGAAATTATTGGTCGGCTTTTGGAACCAGGCGCAGTAACCGGGAAGCCACCCAAGCTATGGCGGGGAACCAACAAAGTATCAGTTCGTGGGGGTATCTGGTGAAGGGCCAAAACCCTGGTGTTTCATCGTTCCCCATCCTCCCCGCCCTCGTAAAAACTTGACCATCCCGCGCAGGCGCCAATACACCGTCAGTTGACGGTAACCAAAGTTATCCGCAACAGCCCATAAAATAAGCAGCAACCGGTCATTCACCGTTTCGTATCGATGGTAGACCACTTCATCTATAACCAGGGTTATAACCAGGGTGACCAGGGTTAAAACCAGGCCGTATCCGTAGGCCGCCAAAAAGAAGAGAACCGCAAATGAGACATCTACAACTCCCAACGCCAGGCCAATACCCAACACCACCAATCCTACAATTTCCACCACCGGGGCCAACATCTCCACAAAGAAGAAGTAGGGGTACGCTACCAATCCCATTACGCCGAACCTGGGGTTAAGCATCACTCGGCGGTAGCGCCAGAGCACGTCGGTCAGACCTCTATGCCACCGGTCCCGCTGCGCGCCCAACGAACTGAACGTTTCCGGCGCCTCAGTCCAGGCTACTGGGTCTGGGATGAAGGCTAACGTCTGAGGGTTTTTATCCAGGTAGCTCTGGCTGCGAAGCTTCAGGATCATTTCAAAGTCTTCGCCCACCGTGTCGTGGGCGTACCCGCCAACCTTGATGACCTGTTCCCTTCTGAAAAGCCCAAACGCCCCGGAGATGATCAAGTTACCTCCCAGAATGTTCCATCCTAGCCGACCAAAAAGGAAGGCCCGCAGATACTCCACCACCTGAAATCCGGCCAAGGGATTGCGGGGGACTCGAGCGGTTATCACCCTCCCCCGTCGCACCTGGCAGGCATTCGCCAAGCGGATCGTCCCCCCGGCAGCCGCCACCGACTGGCCAGAAATAAATTGCCGGACCATCCTTTGCATGGCATCGGGTTCAATCAGTGTGTCAGCGTCAATCGCGCAGACCAGCTCACCGGTGGCCAAATTGAGGCAGGCGTTCATGGCATCCGCCTTGCCTCCTCCATTATCTTAATCGGCCACTATCAGATTGGGATGATTGCGAGAGCGGTAAAGACTGTGGCCCGGCATGGTATCAATTTGCTGCTGATATATAGGGTGAATGGGCGCCAGCTCAAACTGGGTAAGAGCCTATCCGAATACCTTGAACAAAACATGAAATATTTGTTAGTCTTGCTTCAAGCCCGCTGGTGCTTCCAGTTGGGCCATGGTAAATGTAGGTCAGGTTTTGGCCCTCCACATAGCCCAACTCGGTCATGCCAGGCTTGAATCCGTCGAGTACCGGGTCCAAATCATGGCTAAGGTTGAGAACCCCGACGGTGAAAGAATCAGCCTTTGCCTGGCATGCGGTGAATGCGGTCAAGATAAGCAGGGATAATGCCACGAATACTGACATACGATTTGCTATCTTGAAACCTGCCCCTACAAGGTTCCCTCTATCTCAATTACCTGCATCCTAACTATCTGGGCGCAGGGTTCTCCCCAGGTGGTGTTCAGGTCATTGGGATAGAGTCAAAGTCGTCGCCCCAGGCACGATAGCCTGAGCGTTCATGGCTGGAATATTGCTCACCGGCGAAGATATCCGCCAAATTGTGGACCGTCGCTACTCAGTCCGGCTTAACCTCTGGCCATAACAACAATTTATAAAAATCGCGTGGTGCAGATAATAATCTGTGCATACAACTGTTCTGGTGTGTGCCCATGGGACTGGCTTGTGGTATTCCACACCAAGTTTGAGGTGGATTCTGCGAAGGCAGATTGGGTGACTCAGGGGTCAAAACAGAGCGGCCGGTGAATCGGCTCGGTCTCTTACTGAAATCTCTGGCCCAGCCAAAGTACCGCGTAAGGCGATCTGCAGTAATGAGACTGCGTACCTGGACAGCGAATCTCAAACCGCCACCCGGCCTCAATCCCCAATCCAGAATTGATCCCGCCAGATCACCATAATAACGGGGAAATATTCGACCCTGGATATTGGAGCGTGCAGAATGGTCCCGTGGTCCATGAAGGACTCATCCAAATCGCGGGAAAAGGTAGATATTAGAAATAAGTATGAGGTGTTAATACTATATTCTATTTTGTAAATACCATATAGCTTTAATTATCTGGTGTGAGATTCCGCTGGGGCCGTTCCCAAACCCGCTGGATGGTCCAGGCGGTTGATCCACAATTGGCACTGGATTTATCAAAATAATTGGGTATTCAACGGAAGATTCAATCCCTCTGGGTCCGTACATCCGTGAACCGTGGGGAAATTGATCACTCATCCGATTGGTTGATTGGCAAGGAACTGTATAAAGGATTTTCACTAATATAAGTCTTACCTCATACGGAACGACCCAATGAGTACCGGGTAGCCGAGCATGGTCAAGTTAAACCAGGCATACATGGATAACGTGCGGGTTCACCTGCCGTTGATCATTGCCGTCGATGGCTGCAGCAATGCCGAAGATATCATTTTTCTATCGGATCCAAGGCGAATGAACTATCTGGACGGCGCCCTCTGGCTCCAGGGCAGTTGATTGGGTTTTGGAGACAGCTAGCATGCGCTTTACGGTTGTTCCACGGTTGGCCCTAGGATTTCTGGCGGTGGCCATAATTTGCGGGGTGATCGGCTATGTAGGTCTTAGCAGCAGCAACTCCCTGGCTCACGAATTGGATGCCATTGCCGATGAAACGGCTCCTGAACTTGTGCATTTGGCCAGAGCCGGTTTTCTGTCGGAAAGATTCCGTCACCTGGCAGTCCACGAGGCCACGGACCTTAATCTTGATCCAAATTCGCAGGTTCATCAGTCGGCAGGTCACGTTGCAGGTCAGGTATTGCAAGACATGAACGCCGTAAAAATGGAACTGGACTCGGCTATTGCTGAGCTGGACCTTTTGGTAGGGTCGGAGGATTCAGACAGTTTGGCCGAGATGGCTGAGGGAG
>JACZRM010000068.1 GCA_022576105.1 Chloroflexota bacterium
CTGCTAGCGGCGCCCGGTTTATCCGGGCTGATAGCTACATCCTCACAACACACTGCCGCCGTAGCCTCAATCGGCGAGGCAAACGGTTGCTCAAATTTTGCCAGGTCTACTTTGTCGCCAATGCCCTGGGCAATTTCACTGATGCTGGCTTCGGCCGGCTGGGTGGCGGTAAAGCTGAAGATGCTCAGCATTCCAACCACAGCCAGGGCCACCATAATGGCCAAACCAGCAGGTATAGCGATTCTTTTATCCATTTGTTTAGTGTCTCCTTTTGGATTTCCCTGAGTGTAAGAGATATCTTGGGGTGGATAATTCAGATTTTTACGTCATTCAAACCTCTCACCATGTAATATTGCTTGGCACACTGGTACCAATTAAAGTTATTCTCTAGGATTGTACCCACTGAAGTATTACCCCAGTATTACGAATATTGGGCCACCGGCGGCCTGAACTTGGGAACTGTCGAAGGGTCCAGGGGAATGTGAAAAAATACTGGTAAATATTGCACTTCTAAGCCCGTTCTCCTCCTTATAGAATTCTGATCACCCCCTAGAATCCTGGATTGAATCCTGAATTCCCTGGGGATTCGCCGATGCAGACCACCATAAAAGGCAGACAGGTTCGACATGTAACCCAATCTTGGAGACTATACTAATTGGCAACACTAGTGTCAAGGAAGTTCAAGTGCCGATTAGCTGAATTTTTATCCCAGCCCGGCCGGCGGCTACTCAAGCCAAGCATCCCCGCTGGGCGGCATCGTGCCAATACAAAAGGGGCTAGGGGCTGTAGTCAACGGTGCGCTTGGCGTTCAGTCTCCGACCATCTGAATTTCTGGCCAGCACTTCAATCAGGTTGACGCCGACACTCAGCCTGACCAGCGTGGAGAAGTTTCCTGCTTCGTCAACCGCCACTCCAACTCCCTTAACGGTTATCGTTGCCTGGGGAACTGTCTTGCCGGTCACTCGAATAAACTGATTGGCGACTATGACCTGGTCGGTAGGCTCGGTCACCAGCAGGAAGAATGGCGGCGGCGAGGGCCGAATATAGCTGACGGTGGCAAATTCTCTAAGTTGCTCTCCCCTGATGTTGGTGGCCAACACTTCAATCACATTTGCGCCCAAGGACAGAGACACCTCGGTCGTGAATTCCCCGGCATCGTTTACGATTACCCTGCTGCCATTGATGGTGATGGTATTTTTGATGTTGGTAATTCCTCTGACGGTCAGGTTTCGCCCAAGCACCGTGATGTTATCCGGTGGCTCTAGAATATCAACGAATAAGTCCACTTCGGGTAAGGGCGTCGGTATTGGTGTTTCGGTTGGCTCGGGTAGGGGAGTCTGGGTTGGTGTGGGTGTCGGCACTGCCGTTGGTATGGTGATGGGCGTGGGCGTTGGTGTAGAAGGTTCAATGGTGCGCTCTACTCCCATATTGGCAAAGTCTATGCGGTCAACCGGCTGGAAGCACCCGGCCAATAGCAGCATCGCCAGTAACGCCAGCGCAATTGCCGGTCTGGTTCGCTTAATCGCCGCCGAATTTGCCCTATACACCCCGGTTACTAATCCGCCAGGTGTTCGCGCAGGGGAAGACTGAGCAAAAACTCGGTATGATGGTTGGGGTCGGGCTCGATAATGCTTTCGATGGTCAGCTCACCGCCGTATTTTTTGGCCAGACTTCTGCCGATGAATAAACCCAGCCCGGAAGTGGTCTTCTCCTCCCGCTTGGCGGCTTCGGGAGTCCATCCCCGGTCAAAGATGTGCCTCATATAATGAGCGGCAACTCCAGGGCCATCATCCCAAACCCGAACGAAGAAATGGGTGGGGTTTTTGGTCAACCTGATCTCAACACGCTGGGTGGCGAACCGGACCGAGTTGTCCACCAGGTTGGTTACTATATGCTCAATGGCCGAGCTGTCGCAGTAAACAATACCGAATTCCGATGGCTCGGCCCACCAGGTAATTTCTTTATGGCCATCCGTAGCGACCAGGGTATATCGATCGACTATCCTTCTGATTAGTTCTGAGGGTTCCACTGGTTGCAGGTCCACCGCCAAGTCGGGAGCTTCCATTTGGACCAGCACCTGCACGTTAGACATCATCAGCCTGAAATTGGGCGCCTGGCCCTCAATCTCGTCCAGCAGTTCCTTTACCTCGGGATACAGGTCGGACTCGGTGGAATGGAGCAAAGTGCGCAGCTCCCGCTCCTTGCCTAAGATCCGGCGCAGCGGCCGGCCCAAATCGTGGTGAAACAGCTCAAAGTATTGCTGAGTAAGCTGACCCCAAATTTCTGAAGTCCGTTGCGTCGTCTCTTCCGCGGTAGCAACGTGGTTGAACAAACGGGGTAGAAAATAAGAAAGAGTTGTAATCATCAATCCGGCGCATAGTACTGCTACGCCCACATACGCCAGCGGTTCAATTACCCATAACGTAGGAGAAAACCAGGCGCCAAAAAACGGTGAGAGTAGCAGTCCGGCCAACCCCAGGGCGATTACCAGGCAGCCGAAAATCTTGAACCACTTCTGCAGCAGAATCGATCGCAACAAAAAATTACATCTTGGGGGGTACTAAACGGTAACCCTGGTCCCGTATGTTGATAATCAGGTCGCCGGCCCCCAATTTAAGGTTGAGCGCATTGCCCAGGGACACTTTGATTTCACGGATACGCACCCTCAAAGAGGCTCTCGCCTCTTCGCCCTCTGAAAATCGCTCCAGACGGCTAAAAGGAACCAATTCTCCAGGGCTTCGGTACCAGGTGGACGCCAGCTCACGAAGTATCTCAAACTTCATGCCGTGGATGTCATCCACCGGCGCAGTTTCATCACCCGTCTTAACGTAGACCAGTTTGGCCGCCAGGTCTAAAACGATGCTGCTGCCTATTGCGATCGTTTCCGGAGTCCTCCCGATCAACCGGCGCAGCCTGAGCACCACCTCTTCCGGGCTGGCCAGCTTGTCGATAAAATCTACCGGCGAGTCCCATTTCAGGCTGCCCCGCACTGCGGTCTCTCGCTCCGGGCCTCGCGTATATTGGGTGAACATTAACACCGGAAGTTTTGGGTGGCGCTCAACAATTTTCTGCAGGATTTCCAGCCCTTTGAATTGATCTTCCTTATATTCGCCTAAACGTACATCCAACAACACGCCATCGGGCTTTTCCTCGGCAATGGTATACAAGGCCGCCGCTTCAAAATCTTCACCGCCGGCCCATTGTGAGTCGGTTTCGATTACTAGAGTATTCCACCCTTCTTCATCCAGCCGACGGCGCACGGCTCGGACAATAGGAGACTCCCATTCGTCGTCTACTATTAGTATTTTATTTTGACCCACGCTGACCGACATTTACGCATTTACGCCACTTGCTAAGGACGAGTTAGGCTCAGACAGGACAATAGTTCCTGAACCGACCAGTCAAAATTTGTCTCAAATCATTCTACCAGAGTACCAACCCCCAGCACATTTTAGTTGGTTGTGTGGGATTTGACCAAAAGTATCACTTGGGTCTAAGGGGTAAGACGATGATTGGCCCTGGAAAGTTCCTCCGAAAGGCTCCACCTTAGAACGCACCATTGAAGGGATACGCCATGAGGGGATACGCCATTGATAGGAACCTTCAATTTAGATCAACGCTGGACGCAGGAGCGATATGCAGAGGGACCGACAACGCAGGCGCCGGCAATAAATGGCCAAGGGCGTTAGGAACTGGGCTGAAACTAATTGGTAACCGATGTATAACCGGGAGCGCAAGAGGTAAAACCGGCAAGGGTGGAAGATTCTAGTTGCGGCAATCTTGGGAAGGGTCAGGGTGAACGTAAACTAAAGTTCTGGGAAGCCAATTAATCCTGGTCGCTGAATGACGCTTGAGTGGGGAAAATTTCAGCCGCGCATCTGGTATTCAAAGATTTCATTTGAGTACGTTTTCCATGAGTTAGGATTAAGTTTCCTTGTTCAAGTTTTCCAGAAACTCCTTGTTGGTGTTGTATTTGGCCAGGCGTTCCAACACCCGCTCGGTGGAACTGCTGGAACCGTCATTGGAGATTAGCGAAATCATGCGTCGGAGCAGCCAGATCTGCTTCATGGTCTCTTCACTATAGAGCAGCTCTTCCTTTCGGGTACCGCTGCGAACAATATCCACCGCCGGGAAGAATCGCCGGTCCGCCAGCTTGCGATCAAGATGGAGCTCCATGTTGCCAGTGCCTTTGAACTCCTCGTAAATCACCTCATCCATCCGGCTGCCAGTGTCCACCAAACAGGTGGCAATGATGGTCAAGCTGCCGCCTCCTTCAATGTTTCGGGCGGCCCCAAAGAATTTCTTGGGCGGATACAGGGCCACTGGATCGATGCCGCCGGAAAGGGTGCGGCCGCTGGAAGGGACGGCCAGGTTGTAGGCCCGGGCCAAGCGGGTGATACTGTCCAGAAGAATAATCACGTTGCGGCCGGTTTCCACCAGCCGTTTAGACCGCTCCAGGGCCAACTCAGCAACCCGGCACTGGTCCTCTACCGACTCGTCAAAGGTGGAAGCAAAGACATCCCCCTGGACCGCTCGCCGCATCTCGGTTACTTCTTCCGGGCGCTCACCGATGAGAACGACCATTAGCACGGCGTCGGGGTTGTTCACGGCCACGCTGTTGGCGATCTGCCGCAGAATAGTCGTCTTGCCCGCCTTTGGTGGAGAAACTACCAGACCCCGCTGACCCAGGCCAATGGGGGAGAACAGGTCAATCATGCGGGTGGATAGATTGGTGTTTTCAACCTCCAGGACCACCATTTCCTCCGGGAAAATGGGAGTCAGGTACTCAAACTGGGTCCTGCTTCGTGAATGTATCTGTTCGGGGTCCAGGTCGTTGACCTTTTCCACCCGCACCAGGCCAAAGTAACGCTCGCCTTCTTTGGGGGGGCGGACCTGTCCGGTGACGGTATCACCAGTCTTGAGTCCAAAGCGACGAATTTGCGATTGAGAAATATAAACGTCGCCCGCTGCAGAATGGTAATGTATCTGGCGCAGGAAACCGTAGCCTTCGTCCATGATTTCCAAGATGCCCGAGGATATCAGGGATTGCTGAGAAGACGCCAACTGGAAGATTCGGCTGAGTAATTCCTCTCGCCTCAGGTTGACCAACGCGGAGCCGTCTTCAATACCGACCTCTTGGGCCACCTCAAGAAGCTCTTCCTTGCTCTTTTGGCCCAAGAGGGATACGTCCATTATCTGTTGCGTTGTGGTTGTCATGTTCACCTCGTTATCGTGCCGGTCGTTACGTTGCCGGAATTCTGTTAAGTTTGGTATAAGATTCAGGGAAAATACCAAATTCTGGTCTTTGCATCCCGGAAATTAATACTCGCTGGCCGGGGCATCTGTCTTGATGTAGATACCTGGCTTTATTCGTGTCTGAGGAAGTAATGCGGTTAAGTTGCTGTGTCTCGCTTTGTAAGTCTTGAATTAGTGAGGCTAGTAATAAACCCTCTCAGGCTGATTCTCCCAAGGGCAACGGCCGCTGACTGCCTTCTCTGATAGTTCCTTTGGCGGCCCCAAAGAAGTCTCGGAATAAGGGATGGGGTCGGTCGGGACGGGACTGGAACTCGGGGTGGAATTGCACTCCTAGCATGAATGGATGGTTACGGAGTTCGGTTATTTCCACCAGCACACCATCCGGTGACAATCCGCCAATGATCAGTCCGGCTTCTTCCAGACTTTCCCGATAGTCGTTGTTCAGCTCAAAACGGTGTCGGTGGCGCTCCGAGATTTCGCAATCGCCGTAGGCCTGCGCCGTCAGGGTGTTCGGCACCGGGGTGCACGGATACCGTCCCAACCGCATCGTACCGCCCATGTCGGTTTTGGACTGTTGGTCCGGCATGATGTGAATCACGGGGTAGGGGGTGTCCGGGTCCAGTTCAGAGGAGTTAGCGCCGATCAAACCCAGCACATCTCGGGCGAATTCAATCACCATTACTTGCATACCGAGACACAGTCCCAAGTAGGGCACCTGATGCTGCCGGGCGTAGCGCACCGTTTCAATCATACCTTCAATGCCCCGCGGCCCAAATCCACCCGGGACCACAATGCCGCAAGCGTTCCCCAGCAAAGCGTCTGGGCCCAGACGCTCAATGTCCTCCGAATGTACCCACTGAATGTCTACGTCTGAGTCATGGGCCACGCCGGCATGGCGCAGTGCCTCTTTAACCGAAATGTAAGAATCTGGATACTCGGTGTATTTGCCCACCACCGCGATGGGCACCTTGGTCGGCAAAGAACTCATATGGTCGACCATCGCCGACCAATCTGCCATGTTTCTAGGATGCCCAGAGAACCCCAAGGCGCTCAATATGGTATCACCCAGTCCCGCATCTTCCAGGATCAGCGGCACCTCATACACATTGCTGACGGTGGCCAGCGGAATCACTGCATCGACGGGTACGTCGCAGAATAATGACAATTTTTTAGTTATCGACTCGGATACCGGGAAGTCGCTGCGGCAGATCAGCGCGTCAGGTTGTATGCCTATGCTTCTCAATTCTTTGACACTGTGCTGGGTGGGTTTGGTTTTAAGCTCACCGGTAGCGGCGATGTACGGCAGCAGGGTCAAGTGTATGTAGAACACATTGTCCCTACCCACCTCATTTCGCATCTGGCGAATGGCTTCCAAAAATGGCAGGCCTTCAATATCGCCGACGGTGCCGCCCACTTCCACCACCACCACGTCCACCTGGGTCTTTTCCGCCAAGCTGATCATCCTGGCCTTGATTTCATTGGTGACGTGAGGGACTGTCTGAATGGTCCCGCCCAAGAAATCCCCCCGCCGTTCTTTGCCCAGCAAAGTCAAGTAAACCTGTCCGGCAGTGAGATTTGATTCGCGAGTGAGCTCTATATCAATGAATCGTTCGTAGTGACCCAAGTCCATGTCGGTTTCGCCACCATCCTTGGTGACAAACACCTCGCCATGTTGGTAAGGGGACATGGTTCCTGGGTCTACATTGAGGTAAGGGTCCAACTTGATTACGGTGACGGATAGGCCTCGGCTCTTCAGGATGCGTCCAATAGAAGCGACGCTGATCCCTTTGCCGATTGAACTAACCACTCCTCCGGTAACGAAAATATACCTGGTGGTCATGCCTCAACGTTAATATGACTGCCAACGAGGCGCATCAAATACCCGTGCGGGAGATTGAGTAGAGCTAGCAAGAAGGGCTGCCAAGAAAACGATACATGGCCAACGGCATGTATCTATAACTGAATTATAGGATGGGATTCTAGACTGTGTCAAGCGCAAACAGTTGTCGATTGGTTGGAATTGTTGAGTCGGCGCCGGTGGAATTTCCAGCCTGGGCCTGGCCGCCCGGTATTCAGGTATCTGTTATGAGGGTTTCGGTGGATTTCTATCGCACGGCCTGGTATGTAGTATGATTGGAAACTCAAACCCAGCTAGAAGCTCAAGCGCAGTCAGTCATGCGGCCTGGACTAGAAACTACCGCCAGCAACGACTACAGGAGCAATGTGACATGCCACAACATGTGGAGCGGATGCTGCCACTCAGAAATGGCCGGTTCAATGTCCAATTGGTGGAGGGCGGCGCCGGCCCCAACCTGGTTTTTCTGCATGGGGCCGGCGGTTTCACCGGCTGGACTTCCTTCTTAGACCAACTGGCCGAGAACTACCACGTCTACGCTCCAGCCCACCCGGGGATGTCAAAATCCGACGGCCTGGAGAACCTGGATGACTTGTGGGACCTGACCTTATATTATGAGGAGTTGCTGCAAGAACTGGGACTGGAGCAAACTTACGTCATTGGTCACTCTTACGGCGGCATGGTCGCCGCAGAGCTGACCGCCCAATGCCCCACACGAGTGTCCCGCCTGATCCTGGTGGCCTCTCTGGGGCTGTGGCTGGACGATACCCCAATCGCAGATTTCTTCGTTCTCACTCCCTCGGAAAGCGCCGGACTAATCTGGCACGACCCCCAAAGCGAAATCGCCAAAGCGTATCGAACCGTTCCGGAGGACCCTCATGAAAAGATGGAGGCCAACCTGGACCGCACCAGGACATTGGCCGCAGCGGGCAAGTTTATCTGGCCGATACCGGATAAGGGACTTGCCAAACGGGCCCATCGCATAACCATGCCCACCCTGCTGATTTGGGGGGACTCCGACGGCATCGTGCCTCCAGCCTACGGAAAGGACTTTCAGGAGCTGCTGCC
>JACZRM010000349.1 GCA_022576105.1 Chloroflexota bacterium
CCAGGGTGGAACCATACTGTGCACCATATCTGAGACTGACTTGTTCGCCTATGAATGTCATTAGGGTAGAACTTCTAGTACACGTTGGCGTAAATAACCGGTTAGTTCATGCGACCAGCACCCTCCCCTGGTAAGTCCATTTGAAGGGCTTGGCCATGGTCCGGTTGTAATAGTCTATGAAGCCCATTACTTTCCCTTTCAGGTCGGCCACCGAGCTGAAGGACCCTCGCTTCAGGAGCTTCCGCACCAGGATGCCCAGCCAGATTTCCACCTGGTTCATCCATGACGCGTGCTTGGGGGTGTAGTGAAACACGATTCGATGGCTGGCATCGCCGAGAAAGGCGGCACGGGTATGGCGATTGGCTAATATGCCCCACTTGCCCTTTTGGCCCAACTCCAGGTCCAGCCCAGACTCCTCAGCCACCCAGCGCACCAGAGACTCCGAACGATGCGTGTCCAGGTTGTCCACCACGAAATGCCACCGCTGGGCCTTCCCATCGCTGGCAATCACCGTTTGCATGTGGGCCAGAAAGTCCGCCTCGGTACGCCTGGGACCCCCGTAGGGCGCTACCACCTCACCGCTGGCCACGTCCCGACTGATGATGAAGGAGCGCGTTCCGTGCCGGATGTACTCAAACTCCCGCCGTTCCACCTTCCCCGGCGCCAGGGGCAAACCAGGATGTTTGCGCTCCAGGGCTTGCACCCCAGTCAACTCATCGGTGCTCATCACCCGTTCCCCAGCTTGGGACAGGGCGGGAGCGTCGCGGTACAGGTCGCAGATGTCAGCTACTTTGGCGTCAAATTGCGAGTCCTCCGAGGGTGTCAGCCAATAGCGAATCCGGTGCGGTTTCAGGTCCCCCTTTCTAGCAGTCTGGCCGCATGGCGGGGGGAAATCCGGTCCACGATGCCTTGCTGGACGATCTCGTCAGCCAATTCCCGGCTGGTCCACTGGCTGATGGGGCGACCGCGCTGGCTGGGGGCCGCACAAGCCAGGGCCACAATCCGGCAGACTTGCTCGGGGGTGATACGGGCGGGAGTCCCGGGACGGGGCGCGTCCCGCAACCGCTCTTCCAGACTCAGGTCCTCCAGGCTGACCGCCTGTAGCCCCAACCAGCGGCTGCGCCAGAACCGTACCGTACCCACCGCCAGCCCCACTTCCCGGGCAATCTGGCTGTTGTTAAGGCCTGCCGCGGCCGACAGCACGATTCTTCCTCGCCGGGCCAACTGCTGCGGCGTGCCGTGTCGGCCCACCAGGATTTCCAGCCTTTGGCGCTCCTCTGGGGTTAATTCCACCACCGGAGGTTTTGGTCCACGCATCGCACTCACCACCACCCTTCAACTCCACAGGCTCAACCCGCTTATTATACTACATCGGTTTTTCAGTCCAAGGGTACTAGGACGAATCGACAATTAGGTAAATAAAGGGATAATGTAAGGGAAAGTTGAAGTGGTGTGGGAGATGGGGATGAAGAGGTATGAACTGAGTGCTGCCCAATGGAAGAAGATCGAAGGAATGTTACCGGGACGTCCTGGTTCGGTAGGCGTAACGGCCCGTGACAACCGTCAGTTCGTGAACGGGGTGTTGTGGGTTCTGCGTAGCGGCGCCCACTGGAAGCACTTACCGGCGGGATATGGTAACTGGAAGAGTATCCACAAACGGTTCACCCGCTGGGCCAGGTCCGGAGTCTGGGAGCGGATTTTCCAGCTGTTGGTTAAAGACCCGGACAGTACCTATGTCATGATCGATTCCACCATCATCCGAGTCCACCAACAGGCGGTGTGTGGAAAAGGGGGAACCAAGACCAGGCTTTGGGGCGTTCCCGAGGAGGATTGAGCACCAAGATTCACCTGGTGGTTGATGCCATGGGCCAACCCATACGCTTTATCCTCACCGGCGGTCAGGTCCACGATGCCACCCAAGCCATCCCATTGTTAACCGGCATCAAGGCTACTCATGTGCTTGGCGACAAAGGGTATGACAGCAACCAGATATTAGGATTCATTCAGCAACAAGGAACCGTTTCGGTCATACCACCAAGATCAAATCGAACGGTTCTCAGGGAGTATGACCGG
>JACZRM010000350.1 GCA_022576105.1 Chloroflexota bacterium
ACTCCGGGCAATGACGTGTCGCCCAAGATTCCGGCGGCGAAATTGACCCGGCGCACCAGCGCGCCGCCGTCGATCCACTCACCACCGGTGTGCCAGCTTTCCACGCTGGGCGGGTTGAGCAGCTCCTGGCCCTGCCAGTTGCACTCCATGGCCAGCATGTTGAAACCGGGGCGGGGGCCCTGGTAGTTGCCCGCCAGCCGCACGGTGCTGACCACCAATTCCGCCGGGCTCTTCACCCTGGCGAAACGGGCGTTCTTGAAGAAGTCGGAATTAAACAGCACCCGCAACATGGGACGGATTTCATGTCCGGACCGGAAGTACTCTTCTTCCAGCATCTTGATCGCTTCCGGGTCCCGGGGCGGGGTGTCCTGCCAGGCCGGCACTTGAGACTCATCCGCCACAAAGAAATTGTAGAGGTGTCTGGCGATGAACCGGGCGGTGGCAGGCTGCCTGCCGATTATTTCTATGATGTCTTCCCCGTTCCAGTTGCCGGTCTCGCCGAGGAAGGTCTTCTCATCATCGTCATGGTCGCGCTGGTTGTAGAGGAACATGGACTCGTGGCGGCCGTAGGGGTATCTGGGTATGGCGTTGCCAACGGTCCATCCGGTGAAAGCCCGGGCACATTCCTTCACGTCTTCCTCAGTATAGTTGGGGTGGCCATCCATCCCCACGCCCAAAGAGAACAACTCCAATAGTTCTCGGCCCCAGTTCTCGTTGATGGCATCCTTGTGGCTCATCTGGTTGTCCAGGAAGTAAACCATCGCTGGGTCGCTGGCCAGCTGCATCAATAGATTGGGGAATTGGCCCAGCCCATGCTCTCGGAATTTGTTCAATTGGAGCAGTATCTGGCGACCGTTCATGCATTTGGACTCACCAACGCAGAAGATGCCATGCCAGAACAGGCAGATTTTCTCTTCCAGCGGCCGCTGAGTGTTGATCATGCGGTAGGTCCAGTGCGCCTGGTTGGCCTCCAGACCGTTAATTTGTTTCCAGTCTACGTAATGACGCAGCAACAGGTCCATCTGCATATCTGGTTGCTGCTCAGGATGGATCAACTCCTCCACCGTGGCCTCGTACCCTTTCTCCGCCCGACGCTCCAGTTCATCGTACGAGGCGCCGAACCCGGCCCGCCGCATCAGGTGGGCCATTAAAGCTATATCTTTATCCGCCATTCTGCTCCTCCTAAATACGTTTTATGACACTGCTTACTCGCACTACCCAAACAAGCCACGGTTTCAAGTCGAATTGACCCCGAAATGTTCCAAGGTAGTAGTTGGTCTTGCCGCCATCTTAATTATCTTCGATTCCGCTGTCAACTCATTGCACGGATACAAACTTCAACTTTGTGAGATGTGACTGCCATTTTGAAACGCATTTCGTAATAAAATGGAGTGCTGCGGTAGTAATGCGCTGTGGCCGAGGAATTGCTACAGAACCCAAGGCCTCAACTCCGGTCAAGTCCACTACCTACGCGGTCTGATCACCGGCTGCCCTTTCCAGTTACGTCGAAAGACCGATGCCTGAGCATTGGTTTCCATCTATTGTGCTGACAAGTAGCTAAAACATCCCTAAGATTGTTCGATGCGGGAACTCATATCTGGGAAAACCAAACCTAACGCTGGGCTAATTCGTAGGAAGTAGCGGAAGCAAAGGTGATGCCCCAGCTTCCGGCAAAAGTAGTAGCATCATACGGGCCATGTTTCCCATCACTTGTTTCTGCCAGAGGAGTAAATTATGAAGAAACTACTGCCGGTCGCGGCAACCCTGGTCAGGCGACTGGGCGACCTGGGCCTGGGTTCCGGCATCCTGGCCGGCGGACTGCTAACCGCGCCGCTGGTGGGCCTGATGTATCTCGTCGATAAGCTGGCCGGTCTGCCCTTCGTTCCCTTTGCGCTGTTCGACTGGATCGCCCGGGTGCTGCCCGGCCCGATTGTTACTTTCGGCATTGACCTGATGATCGATGGGCTGAGGTTGGTGGGCTTGAGCGTGGCCGCCGCCGCCAAAACCGGCGAACAAGCCGCCGCTATCTTGTTGTTCTTCTTCCTAGGCCTGGTCGGCGGCGCGGTGTTC
>JACZRM010000069.1 GCA_022576105.1 Chloroflexota bacterium
CGGGATGTGGACGTATTGCGGGAGTTGTATCAGGTAGCAGACGTACAGGTTGTATTTAGCGTTGGCAGTGTCGACGAATCGGTCTGGAGGACTACTGAGCCGAGTGCGCCGAACCCGATGGAACGACTGGAAGCGATGCAGTTCCTGGTGGAGCATGGCATACCCGCCGGCGTGATGATGGCTCCATTGATGCCTGGTATTTCAGATAGTTCGGATAGTATTGAGGCAGTGGTGAAAGCGGCTGCTCAGTACAAAGCCAGGTTTATTTCGGGCAGTATGTTGGCGCTAAAACCAGGCACCAAAGAGTGGTTTGCTCCTCTGATCCGCCAGTCTTACCCGCATCTGGTCCCTGGTTACAACAAACTCTTCGGCGGAAAAACCTACGTTCCTCGCGACTATTCCAAGCAGGTGCTGGACCTGGTCGAAAGCGCCAGGCGGAAGTGGGACCTTCCTTTGGCCTGTCCTCCCCGGGAATTGAAGGGGCCTCAGGGCCAGCTTGGGATGATACTGACCGCTTAGCTCGGTTGGTTTTCGTCTTTTGACACGTCGGCCTGGAGAGGGTTGCATGAATTGTCCGCTGGCGGTGAAGCCTTCGGCGGAGCCGACTTTGTCGGGGTTCTTGATGAATTCTGAGCGCGGTACCGGCGGGTTGAACCGCTGCGGACTCAAGACTAATTGGGTTCAGCGCTTACTATCTTACCGGTAATCAAATAGATCACCCGCTCGGCAATGTTGGTTGCCCGATCCGCAATGCGCTCCAGGTCGTGGGAAACCCAAAGTAGATAGGTTTCTCTCTTGATTGTTTTGGGGTTCTCTACCATAAACAGCAGCAACTCTCGGTAGACCTGGTCGTACAGCGCGTCCACTACATCGTCGTCCAGCAACACCTGGTTGGCCATGATCACGTCTCTGGTTATCAGTGAGTCGATGCTTTTGCGCAGCATTTGGGTTGCTTTGTCGGCCATCTGGGGGATGTCGATACGTGGATTCAGGGTCTGGTCTGCGCCCATGAGCAGGCTAATCTTGCTGATACCTTCGGCATAGTCTCCGATTCGCTCAAGCTCTACCGTGATGTGCAGCAGGGAAACGATATGGCGCAGGTCCCGGGCCATGGGCTGCTGAGTTGCGATGAGGTCAATACAACGCTCTTCAATTTCGTACCGCTTCTGGTCGATGTAGTCGTCCTCATTGATTACGTGCTGTGATTCTTCCAGGTCGCGGTCTTTCAGCGCACTGACGGCACGAAGAGCCGCCTTGTCTACGATGCCAGCTAGCGATACCACTTCTTGTTGAAGCTGATTAAGTTGCCGGTCTAGATCGACTCTCAGCATTGCTCACCTCTCGATGCCAGCGGGGGAGGGTATTGATTTCGATTATATTTGCGTCCAGAAGGGCGCCCGTTGTTTCTGCGGCTCCAGCAGGCTCTGATCCATCGGTTCGTATTGGTATGATTCGGGGGTTGCCCTTTGATAGCCAATTAAATCCTGGATCTGCGGGTTGGTGTAGTAGCCGTTGTAGCACTGACGAAGCACCAGGTCGAAGAAGGCAGGGTTTTCCGCCTGGATTTCCTTCAGTACCGTTTCCTGTTTGGCGGGGCTGATCTGGGTAAATTTAGCATTTGCTAGTTTGGCGGCGGCTGTTTCCGTCTGGGCCAGGCCGGTGGTTAATTTACCGCGCAGCTCCGGGTCGGGGGAAATTGCTCGCTCCACGAAATCGGCGATTTGAAAATCGCCAGCGGCGGGATGGTCTCCTTGGGCTGGGATGATGCAATTGAGCATCGCGGTCAGCAATTCACGTTGAGCTTCAGTTAACAATTGCTTGCTGGTGGTCATTCTAAGGATACCCCTGCTTATTCTCTTTAGTGCGAGTCTACCTGGGTATGATCGGCAGCACAATGTGGGACGGGTAGGCTGACGAGTGGTGTATTGTCTGCTGGGCAGGCTCCAGGCGCGGGTCGATTCCGATGGGAGCGCCGGTGTTGGGATTTCGATCGAAGCGGGGGAAGTTGCTGCTGGATAGGTCCAGGCGCAACCGGTGCCCGGCCTTGAACAGGTGGCTGGTGGCCCACAGGTCGATGGTGTATTCGTATACCTGCCCCGGAGTAATCAATGAAGGCTGGGCCGCCGACGTCCGGTATCGGGCGCGGATGATGCCGTCTTGCAGGTTTTGGCTGTAGCCGTCGGGTCGGACATCAACCAGTTTGGCCGTGAAATCGGTATCAACGGCGCTGCTGGCAGCGAATAGGTGCACCTTGATCGGCCCGGTAATCTCCAGGTCATTTTCCAAAGGGGGTGTGCTGTAGACCAGCACGTCGGGTCGGGTTTCCACCGAACGCTGGTCCGCGACTCCGTAGGGAATCATCAGCACGTTGCCGCCCAGAGTGGGAGCCGGGTCGTTGGGGTCGTAAGTGTACTGGTCGGTTGGCTCGTCGGTTGGAGGTGTGGTGGATAGAACGCCGTTTCCCTGGCTGCTGTTGGCCGAGCCTTCAGAATGCAGGTAATAGTCGGTGTAGTGGGTGCGGGCCAGCGGCCATTCATTTTCCTGACGCCACCGATTTTCGCCCATCACGAACAGATTGACCGGCGGTTCGTTCATGATGCCGGTGTCCATGTCTTTCAGCCAGTAATCGAACCAGCGCAGCAGATAGTCGTGCAACTCAATGCAGGCTTCCGGGCCGAAGTCGATATCCCCGCAACCCTGGGAGGTCGGTGCAGTGTAGGGTCTGATGTGGGCCCAGGGCCCGATTAGCAGCTTCTGATTGTTGCGCGCCAGCTCGTTGGCCCCCTCCGCCCGGATGGTCTGGTAGCAATTCAGCGGGCCTTCTAGGAAAATGTCGTACCACGAACTGATGTGAAACATGGGAATTTTGACGCCGCCCAAGTTTCTGAGCAGGTTCGCTTTCCACCAGTATGGGCCGTCCTGCTCCTGCTCGAAGTATTCGTGAAAGTAGGGCGCAGTTTCTTTTAGCCGTCCGATCCAGTCTTGCAGCGGTAGATGCCGGTACCATGCTTCGCTCAGGGGTTGGCCAAAATTTCCGGGTTCCAGCACGTATTGATCCATTTGGGCCAGCAAGTCGGAGCGGCCGATGCGTTCCAGGGTGTTGCGCCCTTTGTGGATGGCATAGGGCACCATCCAGCCCCATTCCATTGCTCCACCGGTGTGGTAGACCCAACTCTGGTGGAAGTCTGACGATGCGGACACCGGCGCCATAGCCTGCAGATGGGGCGGTAGGGGATTGCTGCCCGCCAGGGTGTATTGAGTTGCGCCCAAGTATGACTGGCCGGTGCATCCGATGCGGCCGTTGGACCAGGACTGTCGAGCGGCCCACTCCACGGTGTCCCAGCCATCCTCCGCTTCCTGGAAAATGGGGTTGTATTCGCCTTCCGAGTCGAATCTGCCTCGGCAGTCCTGACTGACGAAGACGTAGCCGTTCTGGGGGAAGAACCACATCGAGTGGTCTGGGTTGTCGATGTAACCCTCTTTCCCATAAGGCCCTCGGTTCACCAGCACCGGAAATCTCCCTGGAGCATCGGGCCGGAACACGTCGGTGGCGAGACGAGTTCCGTCACGCATTGGAACCATTACGTTTTTTTCTCGGATCACTTTATAGCTTGTCTGCTGGGCCATTACTAAGTCCGTAGTAGATAGTAGATTGAAGATTGTTATCTATATTCAGGGCGGTAGAAAAGATTGTAAAAGGATACTCCTGTAGGTATGGTTGAGTCAATCGAAGGTCAGGAGATTAGTGTATTAGTTTAGTTGTCGTCATTCTGGCGCAAGCCGGAATGCAATATAGCCTCTGAACAGCGACTGTATCTGGATACCGGCCTTTGCCGGTGTGACCAAGCCCGGTCCTTGGAGGCCAAACTGATACACTGGCTTTGGAGCTTGATGGGGCAAGGCGAAAGGGTGTTAGGACCAACGATTAGGGGCGGTTGATTCTTATAACATCTAACGAAATGCATAGCAAGTTATCCTGAGGAGCGAGGAAATCCGCCTCAGTGCTCCTTTGCGCAAGGGGGAGAGTAAGTAGCCCCCTTTCTAAATGGGGGGAAGGGGGATTTTAGATAGCTCACCGCCGATAACGTTTGGACGAGTAGTTAGTTATCTTGTTAGAGACTCTTAATGGGCAATCATTATTTACAACTGGAGGCTATGAGTCGCAGCTGCGGTGGTGGCGATATTGATACCCCGGCAATGAGTGGTTAGACCCGCCGGGGGAATTTCCTCAATTTAGGGGCGCTGGTCCGTTTTGGCTCAGGTGGCGGATCAAGGAAGCGGCTCGCTTGCTGAATTCGGCTGTCTCCTCGGTGTTGAGGTTGTCCAAGCGCCGGTCAAGGTGGCTGGACCACTGGGAGACCTTTTCTTGAGCTTCGTCCAGCTGTTGTTGGGCGATGAGGGCGTACTGAATCTTGGTTTGGTTCATTGATGCAGCTCCATTTGAGGATTGAAGCGAGTGATCCAGACTAGGAATGCTGCCGGTCTTGGTAATTCCTGCCTGAACTGATAACGATTTCCATTGTAAACGTTCCTGTAGGTTGAATGGCAACTAGTAACTTGGACAAATTTGAACTAATTTATTCGCGCGACTACGTAATCCGGCGGTTTGGTTATTGTGCCTAGATGGATTCTCGTTAAGGTTTAGTCTAATGAAAATCAGAGGGATGGCAGTTTTTTGAAGAAGTCCTGGACCTGGTCTTTGAGACGGGTCCAGTGGTCGTCCAGGGAATCTTTTTCTTGATGCGATAGCTGGTTATAAAATTTGCCAATCTGGGGGAAGTACCAGACGGAAAACACCCAAAATCCGGCAACGTTGTGTTGAGGTCCCGGCGCTTGGGTGATGATTCCGGTGCTGCCGGGCAATTCCCATGACTGCAACAATGTGCCGGAATCGGCAACGGCCACCGCCTCGATCCAGGATGCCGCCCGGTCAGGACCGCTGTAGGGCTGCATCAACTCAAGCAACAGATTCAAGCGTTCAGTGTCGTCTGCTTCTGCTCCAGCAAATCGATGGGTGAAGCGGCTTTCCCATCGATTGCCCAACGCGGGGATAACCAGCCCCCCGTCGGAGGCGATGACCAGCATGGTGCTGGCTTGTGACCACTCGCTGGCCTTGAGCCTGGCGATTTCTTGGTGGGTGTCTCCAATTTCATCTGGGGCTACAGATATTCCCAGCTCTTCGGGGGTGATGGCGGTCAAGGGGAGCCCCTCCAACAACCATCGCAATGTTCCCTGTTTGGCCTGGTTGCCGGTGGCCAATAGGATTTTAGTATCGCCCGCCCGGCTGGAATCAAGGGACATCGTGCCGGCTCACACCCTGGCCTTGAGGCAGGCTTCGATGGCGTGTTCCCATTCGTCCAGGTCAAAGAAGTGGGGACCGGCCCCGCCCTGGTAGGCCACCTTGCCGTCGGCGCCAATGAGGTAGAGGCGCTCGGGCGCTGCGCCGTAGGCTTCATCGATGGCGTTGTCCATCTCTTCAATCAAGATCGGCAGGTTGATGTGCAGGTCTATGCTGCAGGTCTGGGCCACTTCCTCGCGTTCATCGTAGCTCTGGTGCTGTCGAAAAAGTACGTTATCGGTCAGATTGCTCTCGGTCTGCCAGCCATCGGTGGGATGGGCTTCCTGTACGTATACTACGAAGAACTCGACCTGGTCGCGGTAGGTGGTGTAAATCTGTTCCAATCGCCCTAACTGAGCGCGAAAGGGAGGTCAAGTATAGCTGCCGAAGACCAGAGCCACCGGCCTTTTCCCTTGGAAGCTGGATAGCTGCACCCGTTCTTCGCTTCCCATCAATTTCAGGTTGATGTCGGGCGGGACCTGGCCAATCTCTGGTCCCATTTCGTCCCGTTTGATTATAGATTGCAGAGCATCTCGAATCTCCCGGCTCAGTTCATCGCCACATACTTCCAGGACTCGACGGGCCGGGATTCTCTCCTTGGACTCTGCCTTCAGTTGGGTCTTTACCTCGCCAAGGACTCGGCGAAAATTTTGCCGGTCCTCTGGGCTGAGGCGACCGATGATGCTGTCTCGCTGGGATTTTTGCATGGGAGGCTCCCTTCCGATAGTTTATTATTTTGGCGTCTAAGAACCGGGCTTGCTCACACCGGGGAAGGCCGGTGTCCAGATACAATCGCGGTTCGGACGCTCCAATAGTTTCCGGCTTGCGCCGGAATGACCAGAACTAAACTAACCCACTACCCCGGTTTCACCTGGATAGACTGTTGGATATTTGGCAGGCGACAGGTTTGCTTGGGTGGAAATTTTGATTGTATTATACCTCGGCCATACCACCGGTTTGTTTGGACCGGGTCAACTGTTGGCAAGCTGATTGTCATAACTGGTAAATGCCCTGATGAGTATGGGGCCGACCGTGAAAGGCCCTATTCTCCATTGAGCAAATGGCCGGGCTTATCCCTGGGAGGTCTGGTACTTGTCCCCCAGGGCTGTCTCCCAGCGCAGGTACAGCATCCTATCGGAGAAGTTGCGGTTGGCGCCGGCGTTGACCATGTCGGTCGGTGCGATCATCACACCGGATAGCCCGCTTTCCACCGGCAAACTCGCCTGCTGCCAGGCCGCCATACCTCCTTCCAGGACTGAGACGTTCTGGTAGCCCATTTCCTTGAGGGTAGCGCTAGCCAGGGCAGACCTCCGGCCGTCGTCGCAGATAACGGCAATGGTAGTTTCTTTTGTGGGAGCGAACTGGTCAATCTGAAGTTCCAGGGAGCCACGGGGTACCCAGCGAGCGCCGGGCACGTGTCCCTTGGTGAAGTCCTCGCTGGTGTCCACGAAAATGACCAGGGCAGGCTGGGATGCTTGCAATTCGTGGGGGGATACAGCCTTTACCTGCGCCTTTGCCTCAGCCAATCCGAAGGGCTGGGCTTGGGACGATCCCGGTTCCAGGGTCAGGCCAGCCGTGGACCAGGCGGAAGTTCCTCCCTGCACCACGTATACCTCCTCAAAGCCAAACTGCCGATACCAGGAGGCGACCAAGGTGCCTCGGACTTTGTCATCGCAGGTGAAAACCACCGGGCAGTTTTTTACCACCAGCACATCGTCGGAGCGTTGGACCACCTGGCCTCCGGGGAACCACTGGAAGCCTGGGATATGGCCCTTTTGATACTCCTGGCTGGTGCGAACGTCTACCAGGTAGGCGGTTTCCCGGTCCAGCTTACTTATCATGGCCTGAAGAGCGGGTATGTCCAGGTAGCGGACGCCGTCTTCCTGGGCGCATTTGTCGGCGTAGGCTTCAGCGGCGGCCAGACCTTCAGCCGACGGCTCTGGCAAGTCCAGCCGGTCGGCACCTAGCTCCAGGTCATATCCGGCCAACAACCAACCCGAGGTCCCGTTCTTCAGCCCGTAGATGTTGGTCAGCCCCATGCGCTGCAATATCCGGGTGCCGATGACGCTGCGGGTGCGTCCGGCGCAGTTGATGATAACGGTGGTGTCTGGGTCGAGGTCTTTGGTGATGTCGGTAATTCGCAGCGCCAGTTCCCCGCCCGGGACGCTGCGTCCGCCGGGGATGCAGAAACTCTGGTACTCCTGGGGAGTTCGGGTGTCCAGAATAACCAGCTTATCCCCCCGCTCAATCCGGTCGTGGAGCTCGGTGGCGTCAATCTCTGGTATATGGTGCACCACCTCCATCTTCTCGCCAAAGTCCTTGCTGATTACATTGCTGCCCCACTCGGTGGGGTGGTTCTGGATGCTCCACTTGGCGATGCCCCCTTCCAGCACGGACACGTTGGTGTAACCCATCCGCTCCAGGGTGGCGGCGGCCAGATTGGCCCGGCGCCCATCGTCATCACACAAGACTACCTGGGCATTTTTGACCGGAACCGCGGTCGACATGCGGAACTCCAGGTCCCTCCGGGAGATCAGGCTGGAGTCAGGGATGTGGGTGCTGTTGTACTCACCCGCCTCTCTAACATCGATCAAGGCGAAAGCGGAGTCGCCTTCTTGCAGGGATCGCAGGGACTCTGGGGAAATTTGATTGACCATGACTATCTCCTATGGTGGAACGGTGACGGGTGGGCGAATTAGGGCCTCTCTTTGACATTAGCTCTTCCCCTAGATAATAGGCCGGGGTAGAGCCATAAACGTCCGGTCTGGATTGTTTTGGCTGGCAGGCACCAAGGCAGAGGC
>JACZRM010000070.1 GCA_022576105.1 Chloroflexota bacterium
CTCCATCCCGAGACGCAGCCCGACCTGGAACGGGACCTGATGATGCGATACCAGACCCAGTGGGTATCCCAGGCCGGTCTGGAGGGCCAGCAAGAAGAGTGGACCTTCCGCATGATCAACACCAAGCGTCCCCTGCAGGAAAAAATTACCCTCTTCTGGCACGGAATATTGTGCACCGGTCACGCCAAGTGCGAGTACCCCAAGCAGCAGCAGATCGAGTTTGACATGTTCCGCAACCAGGGCCTGGGCAGCTTCCGGGACCTGCTTCAGGGACTGGCCAAAGATCCGGCAATGGTGTTCTTCCTGGACAACTGCATGAGCCACAAGGGCGCAATCAACGAGAACTGGGGCCGGGAGTTGCTGGAGTTGTTCGCCATGGGCGTGGGTATGGACGGCGAAGATAATTACTCCGAGGAGGACGTCAAGGAGGCAGCCCGGGCTTTCACCGGCTGGACCGTGACCAACTCCATACCTCGCTATCCCTATGGCAAGTACGAAGCCAAGTTTATGTACGACCCCAACGACCATGACGAAGAGGAAAAGACTTTCTTGGGAGAAACTGGGAACCTCAACGGGGAGGACATCGTTGACATTATCGTCAAGCAGCCCTCCTGCGCCCGGTTCATCGCCCGTCACCTGTACAACTTCTTCGTAGCCGACGAGCCTCAAGTGCCCGCCTGGAAAGACACGCCGCCCCGAGACCCGGAGGCGGTCAAGATGCTGGAAGACGAGTACTTCCGGTCCAATTATGACATCCGCTCAATGTTGCGGGTGCTATTCAACTCCGACTTCTTCAAGAACGCCCGATTCGCCAAGGTAAAAAGCCCGGCTGAGACCGTGGTCAGCACCATGCGGTTGGTCGGCGATTTTACCGCCCCCAAGCCCGGACTGAATGCCCTGGCCTTGACAATTCGCTATATGGGTCAGGACCTGATGAACCCGCCGACGGTGGAAGGTTGGCATACCGGCAAAGAATGGATCGACAGCGGGTCCCTGGTAGAGCGGATCAACTTCACCGCCGACCAGGTGGGCAACACCAGCCTCCCCGGTGTCCGTTCAATAATAAATAACTTGACTTCCCGGGGCCCGGTCCTGTCTGCGGAGGGCCTGGTAGACGGCTGTCTAGATATGCTGGGCGCTTATGAACTTGCCGATGAAACCCGCACCCAGTTGCTGGCCCTGGCCGAGAGCGAAGGCGAAGTTCGCACTGGGACCAAGGAATTTGACGGTCGAGTCGGCCAAATGCTCCAGTCAATAGTTGCTACCACCGAGTACCTGTTCGCCTAGTTTGAGCCCTCAACTCGCCGCCTTCAGCGTTCGACCACCTCATCAGATGGGGTCAAAAACCGAAGAGATGAACACTGACCGCGAGCAGCCAAATGAAGAAGGAGAGAGTCATGACTTCAACTAAGAAAGACCCGGTGTTGGTGGTGCTCCAGTTGTCGGGAGGCAACGACGCCCTCAACACCGTAATTCCTTACGGCGACCCCAAATACTACGACAACCGTCAGACCGTAAGAATTGCCGAAAACCAGGTGCTGCCGATTAACGACTCCGTTGGGTTTAACCCGACGATGGGGCCGGTTAAGCGCCTCTACGACGAAGGCAAGGTGGCGGTGATCCAGGGAATCGGTTATCCCTCTCCCAGCCGCTCCCACTTCCGATCGATGGACATCTGGCACACCTGCGAGCCGGACAAAGTCGGCGATGAAGGCTGGCTGGGCCGTACCATTCGCGACCTGGACCCCACCAAACAAAACGTCTTGACCGGCGTAAACTTTGGTCGGGGCCTCCCCAGGGCGTTGGCCGTCGCCGGTGTGCCGGTGGCCTCGGTGGGCAACCTGGAGACCTACGGCGTCTTGACCGGCATTGAGGCCGCAGACCAGCGGGAAAAGGCCCTGGATGTTTTCTCCCGAGTCTACGCTCCCATGATCGGCAAAGGCCCGGTGCTGGACTATTTCGCCAATACCGGCCTGGATGCTTTGAAGGGCGCCGATATTCTAAGCACCGCTCCCCAGAAGTATTCCTCCACGGTGGAGTACGGCGGCGACGACGTGGCCCAGTACATGAGGAACATTGCCCAGACCCATCTGGCCGAACTGGGCACGCGCGTTTTCTATACCACGGCGCCCTACAACAGCTTCGACACTCACGCTGGCGAATTGGTCAACCACACCCGCCTGTGGACCGAGACCTCCAACGCCATTGCCGATTTCTACGACGACTTGAAGGAACACGATGCCAGCGACAACGTGCTGCTCTTAGTATTCACCGAGTTCGGCCGCCGGGTGCATGACAACGGCTCCGGCACCGACCACGGCTCGGGCGGATTAGCCTTTGTTATCGGCGATGCCGTCAAGGGTGGATTGTACGGAGAGTATCCTTCCCTGGACGAGAACAAGCTGCTGGAAGGCGACCTGCACTTCAACAATGACTTCCGCGGTCTGTACTCAACTCTCCTGGAGAAGTGGCTGGGGCTGGATGCCCAGCCCATCGTAAACGGCAGCTTTGAGCAGATGGCCTTCATCTGAGATAGATAATTGGGGCGGGTCTTGTATCTGCCCCAATGGGCATTAGACGCCGTTATGGCCAGGGATAACCTACACTTTGTGAGGTGAAAATGACTACCCAGATTTCCCACGTAAATTTGCAGTACAGCCACACAATCGGCCGTGGCGAGCAGTTCGGCCCTGGATTCTCCTACCCCATTTTTATGGCCAGGGGTGAGGAAGACCAGATGTACGTGCTCTGCCGCACCACCGAGTACCGCCCCGAAGGAACCAGGATCGCCGTCTGCACCGTGGACGAGGAATACATCACGGCCTTCGCCCGAGGCGTCCCCCAGCAAGGACCCCATGAGTACAATTTTGACGATGGCTCCATGGTCTGGCCCACCGCCATCGCCTTTGACCAGGACTGGAACGTTTACGTGGCCGATGAGTGGCTCAACCGGATCTCCATTTTCAGCAAGGACGGAGAGTACCTCCGCAAATGGGAAGAGAAGACCGGCAGCGGCGACGGCGAACTGAATCGCCCCTCGGGACTGGTCTTTGATAAAGACGATAACCTCTACATCGTGGACAGCCTAAATAACCGGGTTCAAAAGTTCACCAAAGACGGCAAATTCCTGAGCAAGTTCGGCAGCGAGGGCAGTGGCGACGGCGAGTTTAATATGCCCTGGGGCATCACCATTGACCATGACGGCAATCTATTCGTGGCCGACTGGCGCAACGACCGCATTCAAAAATTCACTCCCGACGGCAAGTTCCTGATGAAAATTGGCACCTCCGGCTCTGGTGAAGGGGAGCTTAGCCGCCCCACCGGCGTGGCTGTCGATAAGGAAGGAATCATCTACGTCGCCGACTGGATGAACGACCGGCTGCAGGTCTTTGATGCCGACGGTTCCTATGTCCTCACCAAAACCGGCGATGCGGGCGTCTCCAAGTGGGGGAAGGACAAGCTGGACGCTAATCCGGAAATGTGGGGGGAGCGGCAGCGCGCCCAGGGCCTGGAACGGGAGAAAGATTTCTGGGGACCGACCGGCGTCACCGTTGACGACGACAACCGGGTATTCATTTGCGAATCGGCGCGGAACCGCATTCAAGTTTACCGCAAGCAGGACCCGGTCTTCGCCGGCCCCCGTTTGTAAGTGACCTCTATTCCTTAGTAGACTGAGATGTCGGTAGGGCCTCGATGCATCGGGGCCCTACTCTAATGTGGTGCAGATCTATGGCAATAAAAGTTGGCCGCGTCCCCTATGTAAGTTGTGAGCCGTTTTACTTTGATATGCAACGCCGGGGCATTGAGTTGCACGACCGGTTCCCCAGCGCGCTATCGCAGGCAGCCGAAAATGGGGAGATTGACGCTGGACCGATACCCTTGATTGATTGTTATCGAATGGAAGACCGCTTCCGCCCGCTGTCTGGATTTTGCCTGGCCACGGCTAATAAGGCCGGCAGCGTTATTCTGCACAGCACCAGGCCCATCCAGGAATTAAACGGCGCGCGCATCGGGATAACTGAAGAAGCCTCCACGGCCTTCCGGCTGCTGCAAGTCCTACTGACCACCAAACACCAGGTTACGCCGGAGGCTTACGTTTCGCCTGAAGAACCCCACGAGGCCGTCCTTTTCATTGGCAACCAGGGCCTCCGTAACCGTCGAGGCATGCCGGGCTTTGCCCATACCTACGACCTGGGAGAGGAGTGGAACCAGTGGACTGGCTTACCCTTTGTCTTCGCCCGGTGGATCGTCCGAAATGACCTGGAGCGCCAGGACGCGGTCTTGCTGGAAGACACTTTATTTGTCGGATTGCAGGACTGGGCGGACGGTCTGTTTCATCTAGCCGAGCCCCGCGACCGGGTGCGGTTGCATCCCCAGGACCTTCTGGAGTATACCCAGGGTCTCCGGTACTTTATCGGCGCTCCGGAGCAGAAGGCGATGGACCTGTTTCGTAAGTACGTGGAGGAGCTCAACCTTTAGACCACCGAGTATCTGGGCCCCGGCTGCGCAACAATAAATTAGGCGCGAAGCAGTTTCTCCATGCGATGCCTATTTCCCATCATGCAATCGGGCAGTCCAGCCGACTGCGGCCTTGTATCTAGCCGGTCTTGTTCCAATAGCCGGGATTAGGGCTCACTTTTGGAACAATTGTAGGATGCCCTTCGACAGGCTTGTCCCTTCGATAAACTCAGGACAGGCTCTGAGCTTGCCGAAGTGGCTCAGGGCGATCCCTCGACAGGCTCGGGATGAGCGGGTTTTCATCCGTTCGTGGTGAGCGGGTTTTGGTCCGCTCGTGGTGAGCCTGTCGAACCATGAGTGGGTGAAATTATTGGTCGGATTTTGGAACACAAGGTACTTGTGGAGCGAAACCTATCTAGCCCGTCAATAACCAGGGATAATTACGGTGGTACTAAGAAAGGGGAAGTTTCCGACCTTTTGCTTCCGCCAGGCACTGAGGACAGAGGTCCTCCGGGGGCAACTCTTTGGCGAACCATACGTTGTCGCTGACTATCCCGCAAAGGAACTCAGGCATTATCTCTTCCAACGCCGAACTGGTCAGCACCTCCACGTAGTGAATTTTGCCGGCCTTATCTTCGTCGGCCCACCACCATGGTGAGAACTCACGCCCCAGCTCAACCGCGGTGGCAATGCTGGTCCAACCCTCCTCGGGGAGTTCCACCACCCAGGCCAGACGGCCGTCGGGACTGGTTTCACGGTAGGCCTTCAACTCTCCGTCTTGTATGCACTGCCGGATGCTAGATGTGGACAGACGCAGGCGGAGCGCAGCTTCACGGATGGTTACTCTTTCCATATTTACGGCTTCTCCTGTCAATTTCCTTCGCCGGAAAGGTTCTCCAATGGCCAGGAGACTTAGCTACTGCACGAGGGGCAGGACTCTCATCGGCAAGGGCTGTTGAAATTAAATCCCATCGCCGGGGAAGCTGGTCATCCTCGGACGCAGCCGGCAGTCGGACGCTCTGGGATATGGCGAACTATAAGAGGCCATCCCAGGCACGTCAACTACCCGCCAATATCCACTACTGTAGTGTCATAGGTTCTGATGCAGTCCATCCAGGCCAGTTATCCAGCGGTAGCTAAATTGACAGACATCCAGGCAGCGGCTAGGATAGCGGCGAACGGCTCAGATTGGTACTTCCTAACGCCAAGTTGATGCCCGAATCAACTCCATGATTGGAAGGAGGGGTTATGTTCGTCCGACGTGATCTTAAAGATTCAGTGCCAACGCCTGAAGGGAATATGCATTTCGTAAAGCAGGGCAGCGGGTTCCCCCTGGTAATGCTTCACCCTCTGGGTACATCTACCTGGGCCTGGCACACTGTCATCGATGCCCTGAGTCAGCACTACACTTGCTACGCTTTCGATATGCTGGGGCATGGCGAATCGGACAAACCCAACCGCCACTTCAACATACCCGACTACGCCAAGGCCCTGGATGAAGCGTGCCAGCTGCTCAACATCCACCGGGGCCACTACGTGGGCAATTCAGTGGGGGCCTGCCTGGCCACCGAAATGGCCGCCAGCTACCCCGAACGGTTGGACAAACTGGCGCTGGTCGGATGCCCGGTTTGGGACCCTTATACTGCGACGCAGCGCTTGGCGGAGACCGCGGGGAACTACGACGAGGACGGGCTGGCCAAACCTCGGACCCTGGACGATATGAAGAAGCAGACAACCTTTGCCGAACCCCGTCAAGAATGGGTCGATGCCACCAATGAGACCCGCGCGCAAGCTGGAGTATGGGTGAGGAACTTGATGGAGTCCTTGGCCCCCTACGACATCCTATCCCGGCTGCCCCGAATCAAGGCCAGCGCCACGCTGATAATGTACGGCGAGCATGACCGCCTGCGCGAAGGGGAAGAACTGCTCCACAACAACATTGTCAACGCCAGCAAAAAGGTGCTGCCGGGGCTGGGTCATATCCCACAAATTGAAGACCCGGAGACCTTTGTCGACGCCTTGCTGGAGTTTTTGAAACCCGGCGCAGATTAGCGCTTAAAACCAGTCCGGGTTATCGGCCCAGGACCAGCGGCCATCAGAGAGTATTTTTCCTGGAGATGGTTGAAAAACCCTTCCCTGGCCGATCCCAGGTGGGTGGGCATTGTGGCTAAACCCCACACCCTTGCTTCGTCCACCCTTGGGTTGCCTATGCACAATGGGAAAGGGAGCCTCGGGTTTGGCCTGCAACACGCGGTGTATCTTTCAGCGGGAGATTCAGCGTTGTAAGCGTCCTTTTTGGGGGCGTGTAAAAACCGTGAACGACGGTCCAATATTCGATACGGAGTGAGCAAAATGCCAGACAGCAAATTTACCACCTGGGTCCACGGGGCCAGCATGCAGATAGAATACCCCAACCGAGTTACTGCGGTTCGTCACACCGGGCCTTTCGTTCGCATCGAAGGCGCAGAAGGCCAGAATACTTGGGTGCATTTCCCCATTCCTACCCCCACCATGAACAACGGCAACAGAATGCGGGCCAACGCGGCCCTGGTGAGCTTTCGTACCCGCGCCAAGGCCACGGTGCATGAAGTGATTGTGTACGATGGGGAAAAGAGGATCGCCGAGCATATGAACATCAACCTCAAGGGCGACCACCTGGATGCGCGCTTTGAGGTTCCCGGCAGTCCGGAAGTAAACCAGGGCATCAACATTACCGTGGGCGTACTCTTTGACACCAACGCCTCCAACGTGCGCGACATGCAGATAGAGATTATTGGGGCCGGGGTAGAATTTCAAGGATAAAAGGATAAATAGTTCCCAGGTATTACCGCCTGGTGCAGCAATGATTAACTGGAGAGAGTGGAACGAAGCGGCCTTCCAAGACTCAAGGCGTGAGGAAAAACCGGTTCTGCTGACCCTCTCTGCCACCTGGTGTCATTGGTGCCACGTGCTGGACCAGACCTCCTACTCGGATTCTCGGGTTATCAGTCTGGTCAACTCCCGGTTCATACCGGTGCGGGTAGACGTTGACCAGCGACCGGACATCTCTCATCGCTACAACCAGGGCGGCTTTCCGTCGGTGGCGGTCCTGAACGGAAATGCAGAGCTGATCGCCGGATGCGTGTACAAGCCTGCAGAAGAGCTGGCCCAATTCCTAGAAAGGGCCGATAAACTCTTCCCTGATGCTCCTGTGGACGGCTCCCAGTTTCAGGAAGACCCCCACCCTTCCATTCCTCAGAGCCAATCCGGCACTGAACCGGCAACCGACCGAGTACTGCGAAAGCTTGAACAGCTATACGACCAGGACTTTGGTGGATTTGGACGGGAGCCGAAGCAGCCTCCCTGGGAGGCGCTGCGCTTCTTGCTGGCGCTCCATAGTCGGTCTGGAGACCGGAAACTCCTCAAGATGGTTGTGGATACCCTTGAGTCGATGCGGGCCGGACTCTACGACCTCAAGGACCAGGGATTCTTCCGCTATTCGGTATCGCGGGACTGGCGAGTTCCCCACTACGAAAAGATGCTGGTGACCAACGCCAGCTTGGCCTGCGTGTACCTGGAAGCCTACCAGGTTACTCGCAGGGCAGCGTTCCGGGACACCGCGGGTGGAGCCCTGAAATACTTGATGGAAGTCCTGTATGA
>JACZRM010000351.1 GCA_022576105.1 Chloroflexota bacterium
GTTGCACCCCCAGGGCTGTGGCGGGAACTGCAATGACCTGGTACCGGGAGGAGTAGGCTCGCTCCTTGATGGTTACGGCAGAGAGGGCCGCCGGGAAAAGCATCGCCCCCGGCTGACTCGGGCGCTGCCAGAGGCGGTGGAAAAGACGACTCCAAGCATGAACATCAGAAACAGGATATTGAAGGTAAAACTCAGGGCGATGATGCTCAGGCCAACGATCACCAGACCCGCTAGAATAACGGTTCGACCAGCGACTCGATCAAAGATGTACCCAATGAAAGGTTGAGTTACCCCACCAACAATTGCGCCCAAGGCAGCAACCAGAGAAATGGTGAATCTGCTCCAGCCGAATTCATCGATCATGGGGAGCACGAATATGCTAAAGCTGTTGCGGGTACCGGTTACGACCAGGTCGATAAAGAAGATGGCCGCGAGAACGTACCAACCAAAGAACAAGGGCTGCTTAAATCCGGCCGCCGGGCCACCGGCCCGCCGCATAACACTTGCTTGAGACATCCTTTTTTCTCCTCACCTTTGACGGCTGGCCGCTTTACGTAACAGCGACCAGGTCACCGACTTGGCGCCCAGATGCCTTTTGCGGAACGGTTGCCAACCGGTCTGCGGCGTAGTCCAAAGTTCGAGCCATTGGGCGACCGGTGTGGAAGTGAAAATCTTCTACCGGGTCTTCAATCACAAACCGGTACTCTTCCAAGATAGCTTCTGGTAAAGTCTCGGTTTTGAGGTCTAATTTGGAGTTTGATTGAGTCATTGGTTACTTCTCCTCGCCTTAATAGGCCCGTCATTTAATGGGTCAGCGACCAATGGGACCAGAGGGCATACAGGCCCATCTTCTCTTGGTGACCCAGGCGGTTGCCGGCGGCCTGGACGTTTAACCACAGCCGAGCGAGTCGCTCTGGTATTCCGGCCTGGGTTGCCAGGCAGCCAGTGGTGATTGGTCCGTGGCTCAACATGACATCGTACAGCCCGAATTTGTCACCGAAACTGGTAACCGCTTCTTGTAATGCTTTTTCAAAGTCCACGGTCTGGTCCATTTCCTGCTGGAATACCTCTAGCTCTTCCATCATCAGTGTCGTCATTTCCCGGCTCCTTTGTGATTATTTTCTTGGGTTCTTGTCGTGCAGATATAGTCTCACGGGCGCAGGGGAGTCCACATCGGCAGAAATTCCTGTTTTTCAAAACGGGCAATCGGCCGGCCTGGCGGCACAGGTTGGCGACGAAGGGTTCGTCGTTCCGGGCGTCAAATATACCCCCAACCAGGTTGTTGAACACTCCGCCGTCACCGGCCCGGATGTCCCCAGCCCGGACCCGTTGGCCACGATCGCGGTCTTGGGAACGATATTCGCGGCTGGAACGTCGACGCCGCTGATCAGGGTGAGGTTGTCGGGGTCACTCACATTGGCGGTGACGTACCCTCCCCGGGCGCCATTTTGGGCGGCAACGTAGGCAATGTCGCTGCCCACGAAGAGGCGGCCTCCGCCATTGGGCAAGGTCAAGCTGTCTCGCGCCAGCATCAAGAAGGCTGATGTATCCACCGCAGTCAGTTCGTTGTTAGACGTCATGGTGAACAGCATGGTCCCATCACGGGCAACGTCGGTGAGGGAGCCTCCAACGAGGGACAGGGTCTGCAGCAGTACCGGGGCGATCGAGTTGGACACGTCCAACCGCAGGTCGCCAAAGGGACTGAGTTCAAAACCAGTCAGGGGAATTATGCCCGAGGTGTTGGGAGCGTTGGAATTGAACGTGAGGGTCGCTGCAAACGTTCCACTGTCCAAAGGATCAAAGGTTATCTGGACATTTATGGACTCACCGGGAGTCAATATCGTTCCCGGGGGCAGCGGGCCAACGCTCAGCCCACCACGCCACCGGCTCCATCGGCGGCGACATCACCAAAGGGCACAGCGCCTTCTGGCAAAATATCCTCGCCGGCTACGGTGACCCGTATCTCAGGAGCCGGGTCCGTCTGGAGGGCATCCAGGCCAATTACGCTTGCCGATAGGTTGAAGTTTTTCTTGACCATCGCCAAT
>JACZRM010000071.1 GCA_022576105.1 Chloroflexota bacterium
TCTCGCTGCCAGGGAACTTGCGCTGAAATAGCTCCCGGCGGTTCCCTTGCATTATGAGCGTTCTTATGCCTGAAGAACTTTGCCCTTCGACAAGCTCAGGCCAACCGGAATCGGTACCGCTCGTGGTGAGCCCTGCCCAGTCCTGTTCGTGGTGAGCCCTTCGGCAGGTCCGACTTGTCGGGACTCTCGATGAAATCGGAGCTCAGGACAGCCCGGTCGAACTGCGTCTCCATCGGGAGACTGTAAGGCGCAAAGCCGGTCCTTAGCCGGCAGCAGGCTGATTGTACCGTCTAGATTGACCTGAATCAATCTACGCGTTTCCAAATAATCACTGCCGGCCTAAGCTTGGTCAATATTTATTGACTCCCATCGATCCGATGCGTAAACTGCGAGCAACCCGAAATCTCCTCCAATTCCAATGCAGGCAGGTGTAATGTGGAACAGATTACCAGCAACGTTTATGCCGAAACCCAAGTGCGGGGTTGCAATCACGGCTTCGTGACTACTTCCGATGGTATCGTGATGATCGACACTCCGCAAAAGCCCAGCGACGCCTTGAGATGGAAGGCTGAGGTCGAAAAGCATGGCGAAATCAGGTACATCATCAACACCGAACCCCACGGCGACCACTGGACCGGCAACGCCTACTTCGACGTGCCGGTGATCGCTCATGAGGGCGTCCGTACCCGTATTTTAGAGACCGACTTGGTGGAACACCTGGCTCGGGTCGGCGGCATGGGGCCGGAGGAACCGGCGCTGCTAGAGGGCTACTCGGTCAACGCGCCAATCATCACCTTCGATAACACAATGACGCTTCACGTGGGCGACCACACGTTTGAGATGACCAACATGCCCGGCCATACCCTGTACCAGGCCGCCATATCAATCAAGGAAGAGGGCGTGTGTTTCACCAGCGACAACATTTTTCATAAGGTGCAGACCTATGTGCAGGAGGCCAACCCAGATGATTGGCTCAACGCCCTCAACTCTTTGAGGTCCCTGGCAGAGGAGACCTTCGTCCCAGGACACGGCGCTCTCTGCGGCAAGGGTTACCTGGACGAACAGGGCGCCTACATCATGGAGTGGGTGGAGTACGTCCGCAAAGCAGTGGAAAGAGGCATGAAGAAGGATGAGGCCATTGAAAACCTCACTGAGATGACCGACCGCTACCCAATGGACGTGGGACAGCAGGGTACGTCTCCCCGAGTGATGAAAATGAACGTCGCCAACCTGTACGATTTCGTCCTGGGCGAAGGCATCCACAGCGCCAGCTAAAAGGCAGTGTGAATTGGCATTTGCCGCAGTGGTTCGATAAGCCTGTCCTGAGCTCCGATTTCATCGAGAGTCCCGACAAGTCGGACCTGCCGAAGGGCTCACCACCAGCGGGCTACGGTTTGCGTTCCGCTCGTCAATGCTAAAGGATCAGAGTTAAGACCGCTATGAAATTTGGAATTTTCGACCACCTGGAACGCCGTCGCGACGTTCCTCTGGACCAGCAATATCGGGACCGCCTGGACCTGGTGGCCCAAGCCGATCAGGCCGGGTTCCACTGCTACCACGTCGCCGAACACCACCACTCGCCCCTTTGTCTGGCCCCCAACCAGGCGGTGTACCTGGCGGCAGTGGCCCAGCGCACCCAGCGCCTGCTCTTCGGCCCACTGGTCTACGTCCTGCCCCTGCACCATCCGGTACGGCTGCTGGAAGAAATCAGCATGGTGGACAATTTGAGCAACGGACGGTTCCAAATCGGCATCGGTCGGGGTACCGGCGGCGGCCAGGAGTACGCCATGTGGGGCGGCGACCCGGCTGAGAACAACGAGCGTTTCGACGAGATTTTCCAGATTCTGATGCGGGGCCTGACCAGCGACTTTCTTTCCTTTGAAGGCAAATATTTTCAGCTCCGTGACCTGTGGATGGAATTGAAGCCCAAGCAGAAGCCTTACCCTCCCTTCTGGTACGCGGGCAACCCGGTCAACGCTGGAAAATACGGCGGCAATTTCATCTGTTTCGGCGCCATCGCCGACTTGCCCGACATTGCCGACCGGTATCTGACCAGTTGGCGGCAGCAGACTGAGGAGAACGACCCGTCGCTGCCTCACGTGGCCCAACCGCTGTACGGCAACCGCACCATGTTCTTCATCGCCGACACCGACCAGAAGGCCATCGACCGCGCTAGGGCATCGTACCGGGTCTACGCCGGCAACTATGCCAAACCGGTGCCCGCCGGTGCAGCAGCCCAACCCAGGCCGGCCGGGCCTCGCAACATCTACTCTCCGGGCGAGGCCGATTTCGATACTGCTAGGGGCTGGGAGAGAGTGGTGGTCGGGTCGCCGCAAACGGTGAAGGAATACGTGGAGCGGTACGTTGCCGACAGCAAATGCAACTACCTGGTGGCGTCCTTCCAGTGGGGAGACATCACTCATCAGGAGGCGTCCAACTCGATGCAGCTATTCGCCGATGAGATAATGCCCCAATTTTCTGAGGCCCCCATCCAGACCCCGGTTTAGCCAGACTCAGATTTAGATCCAGCCGAATATAAGATCGGAGAAAGCATGGCGGGAAAGCGACGCTCAATCCACGTTGACGGAGTCCAGCATGGTGCGCCCATACCCATGGGAGCGGTGGTGGGCAACATGCTCTTTTCCAGCGGTATCACCGGAATTGACCCGGCAACCGGAAATGTTCCAGAGAGTCTGGAGCGTCAGTGCGAGCTGGCCTTTGCCAACATGAAAAACCTGGTGGAAAACGCCGGCGGCACCTTGGAAGATATTGGATCGGTCAAGGTGTACCTGAAGGACCGCAGCCAGCGGGAGGCGGTCAACCGGCCCTGGCTGGCGATGTTCCCCGACGAACACAGCCGTCCTGCCCGACATGCCATCGAGTACGACGCCTTTCCTCCTGGAGTGATGGTGCAGTTGGAGATTGTGGCGGTGTTGGGGTAAGCGGCCACCCGTCAGTCTAACTTCAGCTGGTACTGGTAGTCCTTGGCGATTCCCCGTTCAGGAAGAGGCGGCTGCTCCTTGGCCTTGTAACGGTATCCGCTGCCGGCATCACCTTTGGGGCCGATAGTACCCCGCAACACACCCAGGGCTTCGACTTCCATTTCCACCACGTCGCCCGGCTGCAAAAAACGCGCCGGTTGAATCCCTTTGCGAATAGCCTCCCCAATGGAGCCGCCGCCCACAGTTCCACAGCCCAGGACATCCCCCGGAGCAATGCGGCTGTCCTTGGACGCCCGTTCCACCATCGCCCCCCAGGTGTGGTAGGAGACACCGGCATCGCTATCTTTGACCCAGTACTCACCGTTAACCTTGGCCGAGCATTTCACGTTCAGACGGCCATTGCGCAGGTAGGGGGCCAGCTCATCAGTGGTTACCAGATAGGGGCCCAATGAGGAGGCTGAATCCTTCCCCTTGGCCGGGCCCAGACCGACCGCGCTTTCATCCCGCTGCAAGTCCCGGCTGCTCCAGTCGTTGAAAATGCAAAATCCAGCGACGTAGTCGAAGGCATCGGCCTCCGACACGTTGCTGCCGTCCCGCCCGATGACGCAGGCTATCTCCAGCTCGTAGTCCAACATCTCAGCGGCTGACGGATAGGGAATGGTATCGTCCGGGCCATAGATGCACAGGGGATTGGAGAAATAGAAAATGGGCATACGGTACCAGGCTTCCTCTCGCTGCCGGGTGCCCTGGGCGGTGGCGTGTTCCTCAAAAATCATGAAGTCGCGCACAGTGGGCGGCTGAAGAATCGGAGAACGGAGTCGCACGCTTTCCAGAGGCAGGCTGGCCGCGTCAGGATTGGCGCTTAGCGCTGCTCGCACTTGCTCAACCGCGGATTCCCCCGAGTCCAGGAGGGCCCGGACATCCCTCAGTCGGTGTGAAGCCCCCAGCAGCGCCGTAACGTCGATTACATTCTCAGCTTGCAGCACCCCGCAATTGGGGCCATTCCCAGAGTCGTAGGTAACCAGCTTCATATTGATCCCCCTTCTGTATCTCGACTTTCTGTCCACCAGTAACCGGCTGGAGGGTCGAGTTCAGTTGGGTTAGAATATGGCTGTATGAATTGGGTTGTCAAGAAGAGAGGATTTGCGGGCTTATTGCAATCGATACCAAAATATTGTCGATACGACTTAGGGTCTCGATACGGCCATTCGGCCTACTCGACCAGCGCGCAGTTATCCGCTTTGGTTGGTTGAGCAGCGCCGCGTATCGAAACCACTTCGCATGGGGCGAATAGTCGAAGTAATAAACGAAGGGGCGCACCTAAGGGTGCGCCCCTGGACAATCTACCATCGAAAGATAGTCTAGACCGCGATCAGGTCCAGCTCGATGGCCCTTGTTCGATGGTCGCCCTCGCTTTCCAGGTGAGGCAAAACCTCATCGGTCGCGGCTTTCACCATCTCATCATCCAGCGAAGCGGCCGCTTCGGGATGTCCCGCATCGGTGAGCAGCTGCCGCCCTTGTTCCCGTATTTGCTCCAAAGCCCAGGCAATTTGGGCCGGAGTATTATCAATGCCCTCCGGGAATTCCACGTGGGATCCCCCGGCGCTCAGCTTGTCATACCCGCCCTTGTGCCAATGACCCCGGGGGCCATGAGGATCAAAGCGTATGATTTCTTCCCCATTTACGTCAATACCAAAAGTCGGCCCGCCCATCTTGCTCTTCAAGCACCGCAGGGGCCATAGATACATGGTGACGTTTCCCGATTGAGACAGTCGTCGGATCATCACCTTACCCAAATACGACTCTCCGTCAAGCATTGTAGCCAAAACAAGAACCTCCCAAATTCAGAATGACCTCCTATAAAATACCACAGTACGTCAAAAAATCAAATGTATGGTCGAGGGGATAGTGTTTCAGCTCGGGGTCCAAGAACGGGTCTTTGTCACACCGGCGAAGGCCGGTGTCCAGATACAATTGCTGTTCAGACGCTCTAATGGTTTCCGGCTTGCGCCGGAATGACGAGAACTGAACTATCACGCTACTGTCGAGGGTGTATCGCGCCCCGATCTCAGTGGGAGCAGTGGTGAACCAACTGCCGTGCTGCTTATTCCAGGTCTTAATCGCCGCCGGGCAACGATAAACTTGTCATAGCACGTGTAGCTGGTTATGATGCTCGGTGGCTGGCGACGCATCATATCTGAATTTATCGCCGCTTAATTCAAAAGCAGAGCAGACGGCTTTATCAAAAGCTCCCTAAATATAGTATCAAGGAGGTGGGCCATGGCCCGAACAGCAACAGTCACTCGTGATCAAGTCCCAGAAGCGCTTCGAGCATCCTTCGATTCGGAGACCGCCAACACAGGCGGAGCGATTACCGGCGGACCAGGGTCGGTCATGATCAACAGTCCGGAAATGCGCCGCCGGGCGAACCAACTGGTCAACTACCTCCGCGACGAATCATCGCTACCCAAGAAGACCCAGGAACTGGTGATGATCCTGACCGCGCGGTCGATGGACTGCCAGTATATTTGGCATGCCCATTCGGCCCGGTCCAGACAGCAGGGCATCAGCGACGAGTTTGTCGATGCGCTTCGGGACAAGAAACCCTTGCCCAAGTTGCCCGCCGAAGAACAGGTTGTGGTCGACTATGTCCTGGAGTTGTTCCAAACTCACAAGACGACGCAAGCCACATTCGATGCGGCGATGAAGCAGCTGGGGGCGCTGGGTGTGACCGAACTGACCACCCTGATGGGCTACTACTCGTTGCTGGCCTTCAACGCCAACTCCTTCTTGATTGACATACCAGATGGCGCCGAGACCAGGCTGCCCATCTAATGGGCAATCCGGCCTGATGGTTTTTGCTTCCGCTGGAATGGGTCGCCAATAGGAGCGAGTGAATAGATCATGAGCCTAGCGGTAAATCAGGTCACCTTAGGCGTGTGGCTCGACCTAGAATCATGAGTCATCAAAGTCTGATCGACCGCTTTCGCCGCGCTCGCAGTGACCCATCGCTCGCGGTCCTGGAAGGATTCCATCCCCTGAAACACGCGATACGCTTCGGCGCTGAACTCATGGAGGTGGTCAGTCTGGACTCGGAAGACCTGTCCCAACTGGCGGTGGGCCTTGCTCAGGATATCACCGCCACCTTAGACCGGTATTCGCAGGTGGCGCCGGTGGAAGTTTTCCAGCAATTGGCTCCGATAACGCCGCCCACCGGCATAATCGCCATCGCGCGCCGCCCGGCCGTATCCCTGACCGACCTATTGGAAAACCCGTCGCCGGCTCCGGTGGTCCTGCTGGAAAACCCCAGAAACCACGGCAACATCGGCGCCGCGATCCGGGTGTCGGCAGCAGCGGGCGCGGCGGGGGTCATTACTACGGGGGTGCACGATCCCTGGAACCCGGCCTCCCTGATCAGCGGGGTAGGTTCCCAGTTCGCGCTGCCGGTCGCCCGGGCCGCAACTGTGCCAACCTCGGACCGCCCGCTGGTGGCAATCGATTCCTCCGGGGAAAATCTACAGGCTGATTCAATTCCAGCGCGAGCTATTCTAGCCTTCGGCTCCGAGCGCGGCGGTCTCAGTCGGGAGCTGCTGGCATCAGCCGACCACTGCCTGGCCATCCCCATGAGAGAAGGCGTCTCCAGTTTGAACCTGGCGACCGCCGTGGCAGTAGTGATGTACACCTGGCGATTAGCGCAGTAAGCAACCCGGGACGAAACATGCACGGGCTGGCGGTCGGCGCGCCGGGGCCTGGCGGCGAAGGGGTCCAATGACCACGACCCCCGGCCTGAATCAGCCTACCTTGGAGGAAGCCTAGTCGGAGGCATCGCTGGATAAGCATGGGGTCGGGTCAACCCAGACTTCGTCATCAACCACCGTTACCTGAAATGTAGGTATATCGGCAATTTCCGGGTCCTGGCTGCTGCCGGTGGATAGTTCAAAACTGGCCTGATGCCAGATGCAGGTGATTATGTCCCCGTCGATGGTGCCGGTCTCCAATGGGTAACCGACATGGGGGCAGCGGTTGTGGACTGCATGAATTTTCCCCGAATGGTAGAACACCGCAATGGAATGGTCCTCGCTGGCAGCCACAAGACACCCCCGCGCTTTCAATCGTTGCAGCGTGCCGACTCTGAGAAATCCATCAACCATGTTGATCTCCCGATGAAGCCTTGAGAATGAGCGCCCGAGTATCCTGGCCGGGATGCAATAATCCCAGCTACGGAGCTTTCGACATCCGCCCGCATCAAGCGGCTGGCTGATCCGGGGAATGGACGCAAGCCCCAGCTAAAATAACAAAATAAGCGCCCGCTTCGGCTGCGGTACTGGCGGGCCTGAAACCATCCCCAGGGTGTGCCATTCTATGAAACGGATTGATGGTAACATCGGTTGGCCCATGGAGCAAGGGCGCTGCTTGGCTTCACGAATTGGTGAAATTGCCTGGGGCGTGGGCCTGGAAAGAGGTTTCATTCCCAGGGTGTGGGAGATAAAATCGTTGATGGTTCGGTCCTTCGACAAGCTCAGGATGAGCGGAAACGAGGATGCGTCCGTTCATGGTGTGCCGGTCGCCGGATGATTCTGGCTACATCTACAAAGTAATGAGACAGTCGCTAAGCCGCCCTCTGGTCCAGCACCTCACGCACTTTGACCGCCAACGCCTCCGGCATGTAGGGTTTCGCCAGAAAATTGGACGACGTGGGAGAATTGTTGACACTGGAGATAAAGTCTCCAGTGTATCCTGAGGTGAAAAGCACCTTGATGTCCGGGTGAGTGGCCCAGATCTGCTCCGCCAATTCCGTGCCGCTCATTTGGGGCATCACCACATCGGTCAGCAGGAGTTGAATATCCTCCCCGTCGTGTTTCTGGACCATCCCCAGGGCTTCCGCTCCGTTGGCCGTCTCCAACACCAAATAGCCCCGGTCTCGCAGCACCGTTGCCACCATAGACCGCACCAGTGGTTCGTCTTCAGCCAGCAACACCGTTTCCTTACCCTGGGGCAAAATACAGGTATCGACTTGTGTCAACTGGGCCTCATAGTTTTCATCAGTTACCGGCAGGTAAACCTTGAATCT
>JACZRM010000352.1 GCA_022576105.1 Chloroflexota bacterium
TCTTTACCCGCCGATTCGGTGATAATTAGGGGAGACTTGCTGCGCGAGAGCAACTCGGCCAATTGCTGAATCGAGTCGGCGGACGGCGCAGTCTTGGGCGCCGACGGGACCTTCCGCATCTTGGCTGGAGGAGTCCAATCGTGAATCATGGTCTCGATTGGAATGTCCAGGAAGGTCGGCCCCTTGGGAACCCGTTGGGCCAATTCCCCGGCCCGGACCAACTGCTCGTATAAAGTGTAAGGACTGGTGGCCTGTCCGCTCCACTTGGTGAAGGGATCGGCAAACCGGTTGGGGCCGCCCACTACGCTCAAGTTCCGGTACCACTGGCCCTGGGGGTCCAGGTCGGGGTTTTCGCCGTAGCTGTTGGCCTCTCCAGAACAGATCAAGACCGGCACTTCCCCCAAGGTTGCGCTGTGGATGCCAATGCTCCCCTGCAGCAGCCCCACACCGGCGTGGAGCAGCACCGCCTGTAGTTTTCCGGTGATTCTGGTGTATCCAATGGCCATGTTGACTGCCAGAGTCTCGTGCCAGCAATTTATGTAGCGGGGGCCGGCGGTCTCGTTGATCTGCTGGCGGGCCAACGCTTCCCAGACCGGCGCCCATTCCGACCCCGGGGACGATATGATGTAGTCGATATCCAAGTTACGAAACGCCTGGAGAATAGCTTCTCCACCATCTTGTACCTGTGTCATAGTGGTCCTCCCTACCGACGAATTCGATTCGGACTGTTCAGGAATCTAGCGTGACCGGCCATCGTAACCGGATTAAAGCAAACTGGTGGGCTTGACGAATGCCGCAGCCCACCACACATCTAGACCAGTTGGTGAACCCTCCAAGCTCTTTCCCGCATGATACACCCGAAATCTCCGGGAGCGAATAGGTTCTCCCCAGCCTTTGACCATTTGGATTTAGAGTTGGGCGGCACATTTCAGAAGTAGGTCAATTACTTGCCGAGTTTGGCCGCGCCTTTATCGGCAGGCTGTACCCGGCGATTCAGGACAAAGTGACCTACCAGAATGCTGAATTTCTGATAGCAAATAACCGGAGGAACTAGGTGATCGGCTTACCAGGAGCAGACTCTCCTGGGATGTTGTCCAACAGCCTAAAGGGTAGTATAAAGGGGGGTAAGGGATTCGGAGGAGACTGTCTAAATGTTGGTAGGTGTTATATCTGACACTCACAGCTATATGGACCCGAGGGCCCTTTCCCTCTTAAGGGGAGTGGAGCACATACTCCACGGAGGAGACATTGGCAACATTGAGATAATCCAAGAACTACAAAGCATTGCTCCTGTGACGTCGGTACGGGGCAATATCGACCGTGATGGGCCCACTGCCCTATTACCCATCGAAGAAACTCTTGAACTAGCCGGGCATCGCATATACCTCACCCACCAGTTAAAGCCTCCTAAAAGAGAGTCCGACCCCAGATTGGATCGGTATCGCGACGCCGGTATGCAGGTTATAATCTACGGCCACAGTCATATCGCCTACCAACAGCGTTGGCAAGATATACTCTTTTTCAATCCTGGGGCGGCTGGGAAACGTCGGTTCAAGGTTATCCCATCCATAGGTTTCCTCACGCTGACTGGATCTGAAGTCCATGGCAGGATCACCTTTCTTTAGTGCCATCTGACATCACAATCTGAATCCCCTGGGAGGTAGCGCCGGGAGGTTGCAAATGGAAGTCTTTGACTGCATCAGGAATCGCCGGACCGTGAGAGAATTCAAGCCCGACCCGGTCCCGGAGGAAGTGCTACACAAAATTCTGCAGGCCGGGCGATGGGCGCCCAGTTCCAGCAATTCCCAGCCGTGGCACTTCGTGGTGGTGCAAGAGCCGGCCACGTTGCAGCGCCTGGGGGAAATTGCGACTCAGGGCGCCTTCATCGCCAACGCGCCGGTGGTGATCGCCATCGTCATGGACAACGCCCCGCGCCCCCAGTTGGACGCCGGCCGGGCCATCCAGCAGATGGAGCTGGTTGCCTGGTCTGAGGGCTTGGGCACCTGCTTTGTGGGTGTGCGACAAGAAG
>JACZRM010000353.1 GCA_022576105.1 Chloroflexota bacterium
GTGGGAGAGATTGTCGAGACATTCCCGTCCGCCGACCGGGACCCCATCTGGGAGGAGCTGTTTACGGTGCGCCCGGAAATCAAAAACGGCGAGTTGATCCTGCTGGACCGCCCCGGATGGGGCATTGAATTGGACGAGCGCACTCTTAATGAGCGCGGCGTGTGGGCCTAGTCCTTGAGAGATCGCTGGGGCCGACCCGATATCAGAATTCCCTTTTGCGAGGCGGGTAGTTGACCTGGCTGCTGGTGGCCCTGGGCGGCGCCGGCGGCTCGGTGCTGCGCTACGGGGTAGGACGCATCGCGGTCGCCTACCTGGGGCCGTCCACGGTAATGGGCACGTTTTTCGTGAACGTGACCGGCTCCTTGGTCCTGGGCCTGCTGGTTGGGTTGGCGCTGGAACGCACCCCGCTGCCGCTGCACCTGCGCAGCCTGCTGGCGATTGGCTTTCTGGGCGGGTTCACCACTTTCTCCACCTTGAGCCTGGAGTCGATCCGATTGGTTGAAGATGGTGAGGTGATGAAGGCTGGACTCAGCGTGCTGGGAAACGTGTTTTTGGGGTTGGCGGCCGCCTATATGGGATTGCTTTTAGGGAGGGCAGCCGGATAGTTTTTGGTTGGGTTTTCCGTCAGGCTGATTTATATGTGGGATCTTGCTTTGTAGTCCCGAACCATCTTGTTGCAACCCTGATGTAATGCTACACTGACGCGGCTGCCTTTTTATGCGGCCAATTTCATGGTTGAGTAGCCTCACTTTGAGAGGAGAACCAAGTGGCCTCACATTCCGAGTATTTGACCATTCATGACCCTCCCCAGCGCAACTTGGACCACCTGGTTATTGCCTATGGAGGCTGGCCCGACGCCGCTGAAAGCGCCACCAACACCATTAAGTATCTGCTGCGCAAGCTGGAGGCCAAGAAATTCGCCGAGATCGACCCGGAGGAGTTCTTCGTCTTCACCCAAGAGCGTCCCCGTACCAGCCGCACGCGGGATGGTCATCGCCGTATTCACTGGCCGGCCAACGAATTTTACCAGTGGACCAGCCCCAGCGGCGATAACAATGGTGAAAAAGGCGGCGGCAAAACCAGCGGGCTGATGTTCCTTTTGGGTATGGAACCCAATCTGCGCTGGCGCACCTTTTCCAACATCATCGCCGATCTGGCCCAGGAAGCGGGTATAAAATCTGTGATTCACGTCGGCGCACTACTGGACGCTGTTCCCCACACCCGGCCGGTTCGCCTGACCGGGTCTTCTACCGAGCCCGACCTACAGAAGGCGCTGGATTCGGCCAGCGTCGGCTCCTCCAATTACCAGGGGCCTACCGGCATCAGCACGGCAGTGATGGAGGCCTGCACTCAGAGGGGAATAGCCTACGCCTCGCTTTGGGGGCACACATCCCACTACCTGCAGGCCGCGCCCAACTATCGCATCAGCTATACCCTGGCCAAGAGCCTGGTGACGCTGCTGGACCTGCCCATTGACCTGACTGAGATGCGCGCCGCCGCCAATACTTTCGACGCCGAGGTGCTCAAGGCCATCAACGATGACGATCAGCTGGCCGAATACATCAAGAAGCTGGAAGACAAGTACGATGAGTCGGTTACCTCCAGCGATATGCCCGAACCGGCGGACGTGGTTCGGGAATTGGAGCAGTTCCTGCGTTCTCGACGCATCAGCGGTTCTGAAGACGGGAACTAGTCAAGACCCTTCCACTACGCAGGTAACGCGGTATTGACCTGGGGGAGTAAAGCGATCGACTTTCCACCACCGGCAGCCCCCTTGAGCCGCAATGGCCGCGATGCTAGAATCGTCTTCTGATAACCTCATCTCGTAGACGCGTCGCCCAAAGGGCCTGACCATGCCCACTAAAACAAAAGCAAAAACTGCAAAGGCTCTCAAGCCGGGGATATCAATCCCCGAGATTATTCGTCTGCTCACCGAGCAATACGGCCCCTTTCCTCAAGAGCCGCGCCTGGACCCGGCCCATGAACTGACCTTTACCGTCCTGTCCCAGCACACTTCGGACATCAACT
>JACZRM010000072.1 GCA_022576105.1 Chloroflexota bacterium
AATCCCCGCATGAAGCGCTACATTTTCACTCAGCGCAATGGCATCCACATCATAGACCTCCAGCAGACCTTAGGATTGCTCAACGAGGCTTATCGGGCCATGATGCAGGTAGCTGCTGAAGGCGGGAAAGTCCTCTTTGTCGGCACCAAGAAGCAGGCCCAAGAAGTTGTTCAGACCGAAGCCGAACGCTGCGGAATGTGGTACGTCAACCAGAGGTGGCTGGGGGGAACCCTCACCAATTTCCAGACCATTCGCACCCGCATCAACTACATGATAGAGCTGCAGCAGAAGCGGGATCAGGGCTACTTCCGGGTCCTTCCCAAAAAAGAAGGTCTCAAGCTGGGGGAAAAATTGGCGAAGTTGGAGAAATACTTCATGGGCCTGCGGGACATGACCGCTCCGCCCAAGGCCATGTTCGTGATTGACATTGCCAAAGAAGATATCTGCATCGCCGAAGCACGCCGCATGGGCATCAAGATATTCTCCTTTGTCGACAGCGACTGCAATCCAGACCTGATCGACCACGCCATTCCGGGCAACGATGATGCGGTCCGCTCGATTCGGCTGATCACCAACCGCATGGCCTCCGCCATAATTGAAGGCACCGCTGAACGCGAAGCGCTGATACAAGAGCAGCTCGCCACCGAAGCCGCGGAGGCCGAACAACAAGAAGAACAACTGGAAAGGTTGAGCGACGAGGAGTTGGATAAAGTATCGGTTAATACCATACCGTTGGACGAACTCGGCGCAATGATGGAACAGTCCGCTACGACTGTAGAAGAGTCGCCGGTAGCCGCGCCGCCGCCCGTTGCGACAGCCGAAAATTCGCCGGAACAAGCGAAAAACGAAGCAAATACCGAGCCTGAGAAGCCTGCAGAGTAATCAGCCCGGTCCACTGAGGAGGACAATCCTTGCCAGCCACTGTCGATGAGATCAAGGCCCTGCGCCAACTGACCGGGGCCGGAATCATGGAATGTAAGGAAGCGCTGGAAAACACCGGAAGCAACCAGGAAAAGGCGGTCGAACTATTACGAGAAAAGGGATTCGCCCAAGCCGCCAAGCGGTCCGGCAAGGAGACCACCGAAGGACTGGTAGAAGCCTACATCCACACCGGTGGGCGGGTCGGCGCTATGGTTGAACTGGGTTGCGAGACCGATTTTGTGGCGCGCACTCCTGAGTTCCGTGAATTGGCGCACAATGTGGCCATGCAGGTGGCGGCAATGGACCCGGCCTACATCACGGAAAGTGATATCCCCGAGGATGAGCACCGACCTCCGGCCCAGGTCACCTTGCTTTTGCAGCCTTTCATCAAAGACACCTCTCGACAAGTTAGCGACATCATCCAGGAACTCGCCGTCAAAGTCGGCGAAAATGTAAAAGTCGTTAGATTCAGCCGGCTAGCTCTTGAGGAATAAACTCTGCCAGAGCTATGAGTAAAACCAAATATAGCCGGGTCCTACTGAAAATTAGCGGGGAGTCTCTCAAAGGCTCTGCAGCCGCTGGGATCGATCCCCAGTCTGTCACTTACCTGGCCCAACAGGTCGGCGATGCATTGAGCCAGGGTATTGAACTGGCGCTTGTTATTGGGGGAGGCAACCTGTGGCGCGGCGGAGATGCCGAGCGTCAAGGAATGGACCGGGCCACCGCCGACTACGCGGGAATGCTGGCCACGGTTATCAACGCATTGGCGCTCCAAGACGCCCTGGAACAACGGGGCATAATTACCCGCACTCAAAGTGCTCTTCAGATGCAAGCAATCGCAGAACCCTACATCCGTCGCCGGGCAATCAGACACTTGGAAAAGGGTCGGGTGGTTATTTTCTCCGCCGGCACCGGCAATCCCTTCATGACCACTGACACTGCATCAGCGCTGCGGGCCCTGGAAATTGGCGCAGATGTGCTGCTGATGGCCAAGAATGGGATAGACGGTGTGTACGACTCTGACCCCCGGGACAACCCTTCCGCCAAACGCTATGACCAGCTAGACTATATGGATGCCATCAACCGCCGTCTTCAGGTGATGGACTCCACCGCGATGTCACTGTGCATGGACAACAAGATGCCGATAGTTGTATTCGACATTTTTGAAGCGGGAAACATTAGCCGCATATTGAACGGCGACAAAGTTGGCACCATCATAACCGGGAGGGAATGACCATGCCCAACAAGAGTGATGGAGAAACCGAGTTAACCCCCCAAGCTATACTCGACGATGTCGGAAAAAAAATGGACCGGGCGGTAGACGCCTTGCGGCGAGAGCTTAACAACCTGCGCACCGGAAGGGCCACGCCCTCACTACTGGAAGACATTACCGTTGAGTACTATGGCAGCCCTACCCCACTGAAACAGTTGGCCACCATCTCAGCACCCGACGCCAGGGCCATTCTGGTGCAGCCGTGGGATAAGCAAGCCCTGCGAGATATTGAACGCGGCCTGTCCAAATCGGAGTTGGGCTTCAACCCCTCCAACGACGGCAACATCATCACCGTTCTCATACCCCCTCTAACCCAGGAGCGCAGGCAGGAAATGGTCAAGATCCTCAAAAGCAAGATTGAAGACGGCAAAGTCTCAGTCCGCAACGTCCGCCGGGATGCGGTGGAATCGCTGCGTAAAATGGAGAAGGACAAGACAATTTCCCAGGATGAAAACCACCGGAGCCAGGACCAGGTCCAAAAGGTCACTGACGCCCATACCAAGACCATGGATGAAATCAGCGGCGCCAAAGAAACGGAGATACTGCAGGTCTAATCGATGCAGGGCCATTCCAGCCAACCCCAGCAGCCAAAGCCACGGAAAGAAGGAATCCCCCAGCACGTAGCGTTTATTATGGACGGCAACGGGCGCTGGGCCGAACAAAGAGGCCTACCCCGTCTGGCCGGGCACCGGGTCGGCGTGGACAACGTTCAGAGCGTCCTGGAGTTTTTGGACGCAAGAGGGGTAGATTACGTTACAATCTACGCCTTCTCCACCGAAAACTGGAACCGACCCGAGGATGAAGTAAGGGGCATAATGGATCTGCTCCAGTTCGCCCTGGAAGAGCAGACTCAGTCCCTCCACGAAAAAAACGTCCTGGTAAAGCATGTTGGCAAGGCCGACCGTCTCAATCCCCAACTCCGCCAGTCGGTGGAATACGCCCAGAAACTGACTGCCAACAACACCGGAATCACCCTGAACGTCGCCTTCGACTATGGCGGGAGAGACGAAATATTGGAAGCGGTCCGCCAGATCATCAAAGACGGAGTGCCCTACGACCAGATTGATGAAGTCCTCTTTACCAGATACCTGTACACCGCCGACACCCCAGACCCCGACTTGATTGTTCGAACCGGCGGCGAGTTGCGTTTGAGCAACTTCCTGCTGTGGCAGTCGGCCTACAGCGAGTATTACCACACCCCGGTGCTGTGGCCCGACCTGGATGCAGTGGAACTGGGCAAAGCCCTGGACTCGTACCAGCAGCGACAGAGAAGATACGGCAACGTCGGCACCAACGCACCGGACTGAAGCAGATGCGGCGGGTGCTCACTGCCCTGGTGGGCATTCCAATATTGTTGGGCGCTATCTGGTGGGGGACTCCCTGGCTGACCATACTCCTGGCTCTGGCAGTCATTCTGGGCATCCGCGAGTTTTACCGCCTCTTCGATTCCCCCGACGATGCATTGCCCATTACATTGGGAGGACTGTGGTGTCTGACTTTCCTGGTCGGAGGCGAGACTGCGGCCGACCTGATTGCCCTGCTCACCACCTCGCTGGGCGTATTGGTTGTTGGGGCATTTATTTCCTCCCTGTGGCTAATCGCCTTCTACCGCGGCCGGCAGGTTCTTCGGGCTTCAACATACCTGATCCTTGGCCCAATTTACATCGGATTCTTGCTGGCCCACGTACTAGCTCTGAGGGGCATTGGTGTCGATGGTGAACTGGGCCGAAACTGGCTGCTGTTCGCCCTGTTGGTGACCTTCAGCACTGATACCGGCGCTTTCCTGGTGGGAAGAACTCTGGGACGCCACCAGATGGCCCCGCAGGTCAGCCCTGGCAAGACCTGGGAGGGAGCGGCCGGAGGATTCATCCTGGCAATCATTACGTCGATGGTATTAGGACAAATTTTGGACCTGGGACTACCCCGTTGGCAGCAGGGACTGATTGGTGCTACAGTGGGCGTGGTCTCCCAATTGGGAGACTTGGCAGAATCCAAATTAAAGCGCATATCCCGGGTTAAAGACACCGGGAGTATAATTCCTGGGCACGGCGGCATATTGGATCGTTTGGATAGTCTAGTATTCGCGATCCCCACCGTGTACTACCTTTTAACCCTGGGTTTTAAGCCATGAAAAAAATTGTCGTTCTGGGCTCCACCGGGTCCATTGGCTGTCAGACGCTGGACATTATTCGGGCATTCCCAGACCACTTCGAGGTGATCGGTCTGGCGGCGGGGAATAATCAAGACCTCCTGAAACAGCAGGTCCAAGAGTTCCACCCCAAGCACATCTGGAGCATCAATCCTCTCCAGGATATTCCCTCCAAAACCACCGTAACCACCATGGATGATATGGTCTCCCTGGATGAGGTAGACCTGGTGATGGTGGCCACCATGGGAGCAGTAGGCCTGGGCCCCACCCTTGCCGCCCTGAAGCACCAGAAAGCGGTGGCGTTGTCCAATAAAGAGCCCATCGTTATGGCCGGACACATCATCAAACAATATGAACGAAAGTACGGCGGCACCATACTGCCGGTGGACAGCGAACCCAGCGCCATCTGGCAATGCCTCCGAGGGGAGAACAACTCGATACAGCGCTTGATACTCACCGCCTCCGGGGGCCCCTTTCGTGACACTCCCCCAGACCAGCTGGCTTCGGTAACCCCGGCCGAAGCATTGAACCACCCCACCTGGCGAATGGGAAAGAAAATAAGCATTGACTCTGCTACCATGATGAATAAGGCCTTTGAAGTCATTGAATCTCACTGGCTGTTTGATGTGGCATGGGAAAGCATAGAAGTAGTGATTCACCCGCAGAGCACCGTTCACTCTATGGTTGAGTTTGCCGATGGGTCGGTAAAGGCCCAGCTTGGCCCACCCACCATGCACCTGCCCATTCAGTACGCCCTGTTCTACCCGGACCGGGTGGCCAACCAGGCAATTCCCAGGCTGCCGACCGACCAGCCCTACTCCCTGGATTTCCGCCCTCTGGATGAAGGCCGCTATCCTTGCTTCAACCTGGCGGTAAACGCGGGCAAGCAAGGCGGGACCTACCCAGCGGTGTTGAGCGCCGCCGATGAGGTAGCCGTGAACGCCTTCCTGGCCGGAAAAATTGGGTTTACCGACATCTACCGGGTGGTGGAAAGCGTACTGGGCCTGCACCAATCCGCGTCGGGAGAAAGTGTCGATGAGTTGATGGCCGCCGACGCCTGGGCTACCCAGCAAACCAGCACAGTTATAGGGGAAAACTTTTGATTGAAGGCTTTCTGATCGCCGTCGGGGCTTTTGTGCCCATGTTGTTGCTGTTGGTCGTGGTGCATGAATGGGGCCATTTTGTTACCGCCAAGGCCTATGGCGTTAAAGTCCTGGAATTTGGCATTGGCTATCCTCCCAAAGCCTGGGGGTTTTACACCGGAAAGACCACGGTACTCATTGACCAGAACACCCAGTTTGTCAATCTGAGCGGCCTGAGCGATCTTCGTGATGGCCAGCTGTTGAGAGTCAGTTCCACCGAAGACACCAACGGAAACCTGGTGGCCCGCATTATTGAAGCTCCTCAGCGCGGCTCCAAGCCCAAGGGGCCTCAGTCCCTTCAGGAACTGGGCAGTGATGAATACCTGAACCACGCGGGCAAGGTGCGCCAGGTGTCCGGGAATTCAATCGTCCTGGCCGACATGCTTTACTCATTGAACTGGATTCCCCTGGGCGGGTTCGTCAAGCTGGCCGGAGAGAGCAACCCGGCGGTGCCCAGGAGTCTGGCCAGCAAAGGAGTGTTTCCTAGAGCGGTGGTGTTGGCGGCCGGGTCCTTTATGAACGCCCTGTTGCCAATCGTTTTCTTTACGATATTGTTCATGCTGCCCCATGACGTACCAATCGGCGACACCGGTGATGTGACTGTAAGTAATGTCGCCGCAGGATCAGCCGCTGAAGATGCCGGGATTCAACTAGAGGACATTATCATTCGGGCCGATGGTCGGATAATACAACGGACAACTGAGCTTTCCCAGGCGGTGCAATTAAGCCGAGGCTCTCAAATGGATTGGCTCATAACCCGGGATGGCGTACAGAAAGTCATTCAGGTAACCCCCAGACTTAATGTTTCTGAAGACCGGTGGCTGGCTGGAGTTGGGATCCAACTTACGAATATCCCCTTCGAGAGACGCTCCGAGCCACCTTGGACTGCGGTGGGAATGGCCTTCACCAACACCTGGGAAATTCTGGTGCTGCTGAAGGAGGAAGTGTCCAGTTGGATCAGCGGAGACAAAACTCCAGAACTTGCCGGTCCCATTGGAATTGCCCGGTTAACCGGAGACGTGACCAGGGAGATGGGGCTGCAAGGCTGGCTGGTTCTGGCGGTCCTGTTCAGCATCAATCTGGCCATCCTGAACATTCTGCCGATCCCAATGCTGGATGGCGGCCGGCTGCTATTTGTCGCCATCGAGTGGGTGCGCGGGGGCAAACGGGTAGCTCCGGAAAAGGAAGGGCTGGTCCATCTGATTGGCTTTGTGGTGCTGATTGGCCTGATCGTGTTAATCAGCGCCAACGACATCAGCCAGGCAATTCAGGGTAAAAGCCCGCTGGGAGGATAGCGCGGCGAAGGACTGGCTAACCTAGCCCCCCATGCTACATTCAGAGAGGCCCCAATAATGCGGGCCTTTCCTTATTCCCCGATTTACCTCCGCTATACTCTGCACCATTGGTTAACATTTTTGGCCTAACATTTACCGAGCAATCCCCCCGCTGACAATGTATAATGCCCCTGGTTCCGTTTCCTTCGCCTAATAACCATAGCCTGATCACACTAGCCTAATCACCATTAATGGGGGTTGTTTGCATGGCCAAACGCCGGGTCACCAAGCCGGTCTACGTGGGTGGAGTCAAAGTCGGCGGCGGCGCCGACATCACGGTGCAGTCGATGACCAAGACCGACACCCGGGATGTCGCGGCCACCGTTAGGCAGATCCACGAATTGGAAGAGGCTGGCTGCGAGATAATCCGCAGCGCTGTGCCCGACATGGAAGCGGCCAAAGCCATGCGGGAAATCAAGAAGCAAATCCACATTCCACTCATTGCCGACATCCACTTTCACTACAAATTGGCCCTGGAGTGCGCTGAAGGCGGGGTAGACTGCCTCCGGCTGAACCCGGGCAACCTGCGCAATGAAGAGCAGGTGCGTGAGGTGGTTAATCAGGCCAAAGCGCGCAACATTCCAATACGCATCGGCGTCAATTTCGGCAGCCTGCCCCCGGTGGGCGGTATCGGCCGCACCCGGGGTTTCTCCCGGCACATGGACCTGGTGAACCATCTGCCCAAGGCTGACCAGGCTCAGGAAGGCCAGTACAGCGTCGTCGACCACATGTTGGCCACCGCCTTGTGGGAGATCAGCTTCCTGGAGCAGCTGGACTTTGACCAGATCAAGATTTCGATGAAGGCTTTCGACGTACCCACCACCGTTGAAGCCTACCGCCGTCTGGCGGAAATGGTGCCTTATCCCATGCATCTGGGCATCACCGAAGCCGGTACCGTTCAGTCCGGCTCCATCCGTACCGCCGTGGGCCTGGGCATATTACTCTATGAAGGCATTGGCGACACCATCCGGGTTTCGCTCAGCGGAGATTCCACGGAGGAAGTGGCCGCCGGCTACGAGATTCTCAAATCGCTGAACCTGCGCAACAAAGGGACTACTCTGGTGGCCTGCCCCAGTTGCGGCCGGGCCGACGTGGACGTGATCAAGCTGGCCAATCAGGTTGACGAGCTGCGCAAGCAAAGCAAG
>JACZRM010000073.1 GCA_022576105.1 Chloroflexota bacterium
TTGTTGAACGTCTCTATGAGAGCAATCTTTCTGTCCCTACGCCAGCCCTTCAGTTGCCTTTCCCTGACCCGTGCTGCCTCCACACTGCTCGTAGTTTCATGATATACGAGGAAAGTAATGTTGTATTTCTTGGTGAATCCAGCTATAAGCTTTTGCTTGTGCTCGTATACGCGCCGTACCAAGTCGTTGGTTACGCCGATGTAGAGGGTTCTGGCTCCATTGGTCATGATGTAGACGTAATACTCACGCATGAAGGCTTGTGTTGTGGGACTTGAGATTCTTCGTCGCTGCGCTCCTCAGAAAAACATTTCCTGCAAGATTTCCGTCCAGTGGACGCTCACAGGCACCTGCGATGAAACCCTTTCGCGAGCCCCCGGGTAACCCTGAGCCCCGGCATGTATCCCTGAGCGAAGCGAAGGGTCTAAACTTTTTGGCGTCAAAACCCTGCCAACGGTAGATTCTTTTCCGATTTATGTCTTATCCTTGCACTGAGCTTCGCTCTATAGGACTTTAGATTCTTCGTCGCTCCGCTCCTCAGAAAAACATTGTTTGTTGCAATCAATACTAAATCTACCGCTTCAAGTCTTCAAGATGCGGTCTACCCGCCCCCCATATGCTGCAGGGCCTGGCGAATCTTGTCCTCCACGGTCGATTCCGGGGAACTGTCCAGGTCGTTGACCGCCCGCCGCGCCTCGGTGGTGGAGTACCCCAACGCGGTCAAGGCCTCGATAACCTCGGAGTCGTGACTGACCGCTGTCGGGACTCCACTGTCTTGGTCAATATCTAACTTGCCCTTCAGATCCAAGATCACTCGGCTGGCGGTGCGGCGGCCCACTCCCGGAGCGGCGCTCAGCGCGACCACGTCACCGCTTTCGATGGCCCGCTGCAAACCAGCCACGCCCAGATTGGAGATCATCCCCAAGGAATGGCGCGGTCCAACGCCGGAGACGCCCATCAATAGCAGGAAAGTGTCCAGGGCCGCCTGAGTGGGAAATCCGAACAGCACCGGCTGGTCGTCGCGGATGCGCAGGTGGGTGTGGAGATGTACCGTCCCGCCGATTTCTCCCAGTTCCGGGATGGACGAAGCGGGAACGAAGATCCGCAGGGTTATCCCGCCGACTTGCAGCTGTACCCAGTCGGCGCCGGTGGACTCCAGGACTCCCCGGACGCCGGCAATCACCGGCTATCGCTCCCGGCCGGGCTGAATTTCCCGGGCCAATACCGAGGTTGTTTCGCTTTGGATCAAATGGCATAGCCCAACGGATAATGCGTCGGCTGCGTCGGTCTCGGGTATATCGGCTAACCTCAAGGTGGCGGCGATGGTCTGCTGCATCTGTTCCTTGGTGGCCGCCCCGTAGTCGACCACGGCCCGCTTGATCTGGGCCGGGCTGTAGCTAAACACCGGGATGCCCTGGCTGGCGGCCCCAATCAACACCAACGCCTGGGCCTGGCCCACCGCTATGGCTGGGCCAATGAACTGGCGCTCACCCTTGCCCACAAACGGCCGCTCCACGGCGACGACGTCGGGGTGAAAGATGTGGATCAGGTTCAAGATGTGAGTGTGCAACTGGTACAGACGCTGCTCTAGGGGCATCGACCTGGATAGCGAAACCACGCCATAATCGTCGGCCCGCGGCGAAGGTTCCGAGTCTAAAACCCCATAACCCATGCGGATAGTACCGGGGTCTATTCCCAGCACTCGCATCTAGCTGGCGGCCTGGTATTGTTCCAAGACTTCCGGTGGGAAGTCGGCGTTGGTATAGGCCTTTTGAACGTCGGCCAGGTCTTCCAGGCTGTCCAGCAGCCGCAGCGTCTGCTCCGATGCTTTGTCGTCCAACGCGATGGTCGCTTTGGGCACCAGGGATATATCAGAGGAAACTATATTCACTCCGTCGCTTTCCAGGGCCTGCTGCACTCTTTGCAGATTCTCCGGAGTGGTTAAAATTTCCAGGATGCCGTCTTCGTAGCTGACGTCGTCGGATTCGGCGTCGATGGCCATCAGGCTCAGCTCGTCGGCCTTATCCGAGTCATTTACTTCAACCGTAATTATGCCTCTGTTCTCAAAGTTCCAGGCCACGCAGCCCGACTCACCCAGGTTGCCGCCGCTCTTGCTGAAGGCCTGGCGCACCTCAGAAGCAGTGCGGTTCCGATTGGTGGTGAGCACGTGCAGGAGTATGGCCCCGCCACCGGGGCCGTAACCCTCGTAGGTGATTTCTTCAAACTCCTCGACACCCTCGCCCTCTCCGGTGGCCCGCTTGATGGCCCGGGTAATACTATCCAGGGGCATGTTGCCGGACTTGGCCTTATCTACCGCCAACCGCAGGCGAAAGTTCATGTCCGGGTCGCCGCCGCCATCTCGGGCGGCCAGCGCAATGTCCCGGGCCAGCTTGGTGAACAATGCTCCTCGTTTGGCGTCATTGGCCCCTTTGGCACGCTTGATGGTTGACCATTTAGAGTGGCCTGACATCAGGGACACCTCCTCTGCTGTCTAATTCAGGGGGGATTTATGCTCCCAACCCAGTGTACCGCAAACCTCACCGGAAATCCTGGTATGTCCGTTTTTCACTGTTTTGGTAAGTCATTGCGCGGAGAACCGATTCTATCGGGGCGACGAAGCAATCTGGGCAGTACAGTTGAGATTGCTTCGCTTCATTCGCAATGACGACAGGTGGCATATTATGAACCACCCGATTAGTGATCTAGCGTAACAAGAGAATTTTAGCACCGGGGCGATTGCCAGGTCAAAAGCGGTCAGCGCATACCTTCCATCAAATGCACCACCATCACCCCCTCCTCAATTTTTACTTCCCGGACTACATTGGCAATCGCCGGCAGCAGAAGCTGTCCACCGGCGCCGTCCACCACGTAGACATCATGGCTGCCGGTCTCAATTACCTCGGTGACCCGTCCAAGTTCCTCATTTTCGTCGGTGATTACCCGCAGTCCCAACAGTTGAAAGTGGAAATATTCCCCTTCCGGCAGTTCGGCCACCGTATCTTTGGGTATGGTCAGCCACTGGCTAACCAGGTTTTGGGCCGCCTCCGGGGAGTCGATACCGCTGAATTTAATGATTGCCTGACGCTTGCGGTTGATGTTGGAGGACTCAACCTGAAGGGGGGAATCTTTACAGTACAGGATTGTTTTGGGGTCGAACCGGTGCGGGACGTCGCTGAATAGTCTCACCAGGACTTCGCCGGAGATGCCGTGGAGGGATGAAATCCATCCCACGGTAACTGAATCGCCGGAGACTGGGTCGGTGGGATGTGGTTCACCGGAGGCTGAATCTCCGGTAACTGAATCTCCGGAGACTGGGTCGGTCGAATGTAATTCACCGGAGACTGAATCGCCGGGAACCGGTTGGGTGAAAACGGAGTCGGTCTGGTCTGGCCCTGATTGTTCCAAAACTAGGGAGCCAAAACTAGGGAGATTGATGGGAGGAATGTTTCGTATATTGCTTAGACAATTTCCAACATTGCCCGCGTGCCGTCTTTCACCGCGGCTACCCGGAGCAGCACCCTCATTGCTTGAGCCACCCGCCCCTGCCGTCCAATGACTTTGCCCTTGTCTTCTGGGGCGACCTCAAGCCTGAGTATCACCTGACCCTCTTCCACCGACTCGGTAACCACCACCGCGTCGGGATTGCTGGCTAAGGATTTGGCGATGTACTCAATCAACTCTTTCATCAGGAGTCGGCTTTCTCCAATACACCATCCCGCTCCAGGATGCGCCGCACCGCGTCGGAAGGCTGTGCGCCGTTTTTCAGCCAGGCCAGAGCCCGGTCTGCTTTCAAGGTAATCGCCGGGGGATCCACCATCGGGTCGTAGTTGCCGATCCACTCAACGTAGGCGCCGTCGCGGGGTGCTCTAGAATCCGCCACCACTATGCGATATGACGGTTTCCCTTTCTTCCCGACTCTTCTCAGGCGAATTCTTAGCATGCATTCTCCAGGCAAATGATAGGTACTGAGTGCGATTTTAAGTGGAAGGCGGTGGGATGTCAATGATCCTGAGGGCAGTATGATCCCCTTCCCGTAACAATTCTGCTCCGCGTTTGCAGAAACCCATCCGTCATCGGCCAGACGTTGCGATATCCAGCGGTATTTTGCCTATACTATAGGATGAAAAAACCTTAGCGTGGGCTGCAGAGTTCTGCTTTGCTGAGGCGGACATGGTCCGGTCGTCGTGCTCCCAAAAGGGGTCGGGCCCAGCCTTCTGGGCATCACCCTAAGAGAAAATTGAATCTCAGGGGCGATGGTAGACATTGGCCTGGGCCCGACTGACGGGTTCTCTTCTATACAGTTGTAACTGTTAAGAGCTGGTCACCCCGTCGTGTCCAGACTGATGCCTACCATCGCCCCTGCGTATTAAACTATGTTTCATGCTCTACCACCTCCTTCTTCTAAATTTCCCGCCCAGCGGTTAAGATATTCTAACAATCGGGTGTCTGCGCTGTCAAGACAAAATCGGGTAGTGTGTTAGTTTACTTCTCGTCTTTGCGGCGCAAGCCGGAATCCATTAGAACGTCTGAAAAGCGATTGTATTCGGACACCGGCCTTCGGCAGCGTGATCAACCCCACTCTGGGACGCCAAACTAATTCACGGTCCAAAATCGGCACATTCGGCGTTCTTAGCCGGGTGATCGAATTCGCAATGGGTCTTTGAAGTTGGAATTAAATCCGCTTCGCTACTCAATCTACCCGGAGCGTGACGTCGGTCGAGTAGGCCGGAAGGCCGTATCGAGACTGGGCAGGGTAGTGATTTCGATACGCCTGCGGCTACTTAATCAACGACTAGCAAGCCATTTGCCCAGCCCTCAAACCCCTTCAGCTTGACACCAATTCTTGCCCCTAATAAACTCCGCATAACAACTCGCCCGCACCAGCGAAAACAGCTAACTCGCGATGGGGCATTTGGGGACTCTGCCGGGCGAAAGACAGGAGGTAACATGGCGCAGGTCAAGGGATACGGAAACGCTGAGGTAACGGCGGAAATAGCCGAAGCTTGCAACAATTGGTTGAGCAGCCTGAACGCTGATCAAAAAGCCAAGGCGACTTTTGATTTTCGGGATGGCGAACGCATTTTTTGGTACTACCCGCCCATGAACCGTCATGGATTGACTCTGCGGGACATGCAAGCCAACCAGCGGGAATTGGCCTATAAAATTTTGGACAGTAGTTTGGCCCCGGATATCGCGGTAAAGGCCAAGCAAATCATAGAGCACGAGTTGGTCCTGGGCCCCCTGGAGGTGGAGGAAGGAGCCGTGAGCTTTGTGCGGGATCCTGAGTTGTATTACTGGTCGATATTCGGCCAGCCGGGCGGTGACGGCCCTTGGGGTTGGCGCGTAGAGGGGCATCACGTTTCGCTCCATATCAACGCCTGGGACGACAAGGTAATTTCGGTCACTCCCTTCTTCTTGGGCGCTAATCCGGCTGAGGTCCGGAAAGGCCCCAAGCAGGGCCTGCGAATTTTGGACCGACGGGAAGACCTGGCCTTTGAACTGATTAATAGCTTCAGCACAGAACAGAAGGCCAAGGCCATCATCCACGATAAAGCGCCTTGGGACATTCTTACCTACAACTCCAGCAAGGCGGCGGTCCATGACAACGAGGGAGTTTCCGGCGCGGAAATGACTGGCACTCAGAAGGAGACCCTCATGTCGCTGATCGCTGAGTACGTCAATCAGACTCGCTCCGAGTTAGCCGAGGGGAAAATGGCCGACCTGCGAGAGCAGGGGCTGGACGACTTCCGGGTTGTTTGGGCTGGCGGTCTCGATCGGAGCAGTGACCACTACTACCGCATTCATGGCGGCAATTTCCTGGTCGAGTTCGACAACGTTCAGAACGCCGCGAACCATGTCCACTCAGTCTGGCGCGATGTGGCAAACGACTTCGGTGAAGACCATATGCGCGAGTCCAAGTTGATGTACAGCGTAATTTAGGTTAGGGTCTTGCCTCAAAAGCGTAAATTTTGGTGTGCGATTAGGGTCAAAGTGCCAAAATCAATGTCACCCTGAGAGTAGCGAAGGGTCTGAATATCCCGGGAACTGGGTTCTTGGCTGGCGTAGAATAACCCCTAAGGCAAGGCCCCAGTTCCCTGACCGATAACGCCGGCAAGGTTGCCTTGGGCCATTCCCGGTTAAAACGCGCCATCACCCAACCGTTGGGAACTTTTTAGCATCCGTTCGAGTCAGTATCAGTAGACCCCAAACAATGGCTGGTGCTAATGCAATTTCTGACTCGACTAACCCAGCGATGTTTCTGGCGACTTACGCGGCGCCCCAAGAGACTGCCTCTCCCCTGGTTCCGGCTCGGCTTGTTCCTGATTTGCAGCGTGGGATTGCTGGCTTGCGGCCCGGCGTCGGTTCCTCCTACCATTGAGCCTGTGCCCAGTCCGAATGCCAATCTGGTCGAAGTCCCGGCACCCATCGAAAGCGTGTCCATCGCTCTTGACTACGGCGATGCCAGTCTGCTGGTAGTCACGGGATTGCCCAATTCTTGCCATTCCTTTGGCCGGTACATTATCGCCAGAGATGGCGACACCTTCCAAGTTGAGATTTTCAATGTGAGGCTGGACGGCCCGCTGCGAATTTGCGCTGAAATCTACGGGATGGTAACCACGAGAATTCCTCTGGAAGGGGGCGTTGCAGCCTGCCAGTTTTACCAGGTTTTCGTGAACCAAGCGCAATACCGGGTGCAGGCCATCGCCCCCAATGTTCGCTGTGGGAATGCCCCTGTTGGAGATAGCTCCCCAACCGTCCTGCGGTATGGAGAACCGGTCACGGTGGGAAATGACGGTCTGTACTTACCCTGGTGGATGTCGGGGCAGATTCCAGGTGCCCCAAGGACGTTACCTGCATCTGGGGCGGCCAAGCCACCGTATTGATTCACGCTGAAGCGGGAAATGGTCCGTTGCTCCAGGTCTCGCTGACGTTGGGGAACGGCCCGGCGCAACGTGCTGCCGTCTTGGATGGTCACATTCTGGAACTGGTCAAGCTGGAGCCCTACCCGGTGAGCACCGAACGAATCTCCCAAGAAAAGTACGTCGCTCATCTTACAGTTACCAGCCGGATGCCCTAGGCGGAACCGCTACGGCTCTACGCCGGACAGCCGCGCCAGTACCTGGAACACTGCCACATGGTCCTGATCCGACAGGCCCATGCCCCGAGCCGCCGTCAGCCACTCGTTGCTCAACGCGGTAGTGGGCAGGGGCACCTTCAGGTCCTGACCCATCTCCAGGGCCAGCTTCAGGTCCTTTTGCATCATGTTCATGTCGAACATCGCTTCATCGGGGGGATTCTGGATCATGGGAATCCGGTACTTGAGCGCTGGTGAGGCCACCACGCTGTTCAGCAGCACTTCAATGGCGGTGTCCCGAGGTATGCCGCTCTTCTCCGCCAGCAGGATACTCTCGCAAAAGGACAATACCTGTACCGGTAAGCTCAGGTTAACGGCGACCTTCATGGTAACCGCCAGCCCGTTAGCTCCCACGTAATCGACCGTTGGGCCAATGGCCTGCAGAATCGACTTCACCTGATCGAAGATGTCCCGGTCGCCTCCCACCATGATGGACAGGTTCCCGGCCAGCAGGGTAATCGAGCTGCCCGAGACCGGGGCGTCCAGCATATGGGCGCCCTTGGCCAAAACTTGGTCCGCCAGGGCCCGGCTGGCCTCTGGACTGACCGTGCTCATGTCGATGAATATGCTGCCGGGTTTTAGGCCCTCCAGCAGACCGTTGGGTCCTAGAGCAACATCGTGCAGGGCGTCGGTGTCTCGCAGCATGCTCAGGGTGACATCGGCGGTTTCGGCCACCTCTCGGGGAGTGTCGGCCCACCCCATGCCCAAATCCACCAGCCACTGACCCCGGGACTTGGTCCGGTTGTGCCCGGTTACCTGGTGTACGGCGTCAAGTAGGCGTTTTACCATTGGCCCGCCCAT